>CAZRDN010000091.1:0-3262 GCA_964598875.1 uncultured Gammaproteobacteria bacterium | reverse complement strand
GCCGGTGCCGAAGTCGTCGATCGCGACGCGCACCCCCAGCCGCTTCAGCTTCATGGACATCAGGTCATTGATGTAATGCGCGCCGGTACCGATTTTCTTCGTGTTGTGAATGAATGCGATTTTCATATCGATACTTGTTGCAGGGGCGGTAGGAATCGAACCCACGCAAACGGTTTTGGAGACCGTTGTACTACCATTATACGACACCCCCTCAATCAAGGAGATTTGGTAGAACTACTTAGTCTCCTTGTGTAAAGTATGCTTACCGCACCATTCGCAATGCTTCTTAGTCTCCAAGCGTGTCTTTACCTTTTTCTTATTGCGATAAGTGTGATAATTAATGCGGTGACATTCACTGCATTCTAATTTTATAAGATTATCTTGTGACATATGATTTAATTAATTATCTATGGAGCCAGCGGTCGGATTTGAACCGACGACCTACTGTTTACAAAACAGTTGCTCTACCACTGAGCTACGCTGGCAAACGCAGTCCTAGCAAGTGGTGGGTGGGATAGGATTCCTCCTCGCTCCGACTCGGAGACTGGGCGCTACACTCAAGAGCCTACGCCTGCTCGGCTCTTTTCTCGCGCCCTTCGAATCCAGTATAGCTTACGTACTATAACACGGATTTCCAAACAACCATCTGCTAATTTTTAATATGGTGGGTGGGATAGGATTCGAACCTATGAAGCCACGAGGGCAACTGGTTTACAGCCAGTCCCGTTTGACCACTTCGGTACCCACCCATATCAACCACTGAAAGACTGACAAAATGCTGCGTTAATAAAAAATGGAGCCGTTGGCCGGATTTGAACCGGCGACCTACTCCTTACCATGGAGTTGCTCTACCAACTGAGCTACAACGGCAAGTGAGGATAATGAGAGCACTTGTGTTCTAATTCTCCGAACGCCGCCGTGGCAAGCTTTGCTTACAACGGCAAGTCAAGAAAATTTATATTACCGCTTGCCTGTGGGTAGACCGAAACTTTTACTGCGGCCGCCCGAACGCCCTGAGCGGCTTGGTTTTGGCTTTTGTTTTTGTTCTAGACTGCGAATCTCACGGGCAAATTCAGCTATCTTCTGATTTTCCGGATTGGCTTCACGTAAAGCCTCTAAACCTTCCCTTGCCTGGTTTGGTTGCCCATTCAATATACTGACTTCTATAAAAAAGTCAAGGATTTTAGGGTTCTGCGGCTCAATCTTTCTAGCCTCCTTTAAATACTTTAAAGCTTCTTTATAATCACCCATTTCCCTTAATATTTGTGCTAATTCCAAACGTGGCTGGGCTGTGCTGGTAAGCTGTAAGGCCCCTATATACTCCTCTCTGGCTTCTTCTAATCTGCCCTGCCCGGTTGCTACCCTAGCCAAACCTAGGCTAGAAGTAGCTGCTCGGCCACGTTTAAGCAAAAATTCATAAACCTCCCTAGCAGCTTCAAAATCACGCTGTTCCAGGTAAACATCACCTAACCCCTGATAAGCCGACAACTGGTGGGGGTCGATTTTCAAAACTTCCAAAAAAGCCTCTTCAGCCACTTCATAATCTTCAGTTTTAAAAGCTTCTTCGGCCTCCTGCAAATAATCAGCCAATGATCTCTGGGGTGAGGTTCGTTCAGCAATAGTTTCTTTTAGAAAATCCTCCAGTTCGCTCAATTTTTCAGTAATTGATCTGTCCTCTTTTTTAACTGCCCCAGTTGATTTATAAAACAAATTAGCCAGGCGCTGACGATTCTTTTGCCAATGCCTTTTTAATCTGTTTAAAACTAATTGCTGCCTTACCTGCTGCTGCTCAAACTTACCGACTTCAGATGGATTAGTGATTCTTAAAATCGGTATTTTACGAATCACCAAAGCCACCAAAGCCACCAAACCGACCACGATTAAAAAAACCAGAATAAAATCTAATCCCATAAAAATCAATTGGCTTGTAAACCTCTTAATTTCTCTACAGCCACCTTGGTCATGGCTTCCACTACCGGCATAAATATAATACGTGGATCATATTCTTTATTGCGACGTTTCAATTCCCAACGCAAGGCCGACAAATAGACCAATCTTAGTTCTGTATCAATATTCACTACAGCCACTCCTAACTTGGCTGCCTTTTTTATATCACTTACGGGCACGCCGGAACCACCATGCAACACTAAGGGTACTTTTACAAGCTTATGAATTTGCTCCAGTCTAACAAAATCTATTTTAGGAAGTTTTCTGAATATCTTCATAGGGCCATGCAAGGTGCCGACCGCCACTCCTAAGCTATCCACTTTGGTGGCGCGAACAAATTCACTGGCCTGCTTAGGGTCTGTTTCTAGATCTTTAGCTGCCAGTAATTTATTACCTTTATGGGCAGCTACCAAGGCACCTACCTCACCCTGCACAGCGACTTTTCTTCTGTGGGCATACTCAACTACTCGTTTGGTCAATTCAATATTATCCCTAAAAGGCAAAGCCGAGCCGTCTATCATAACAGAAGAAAAACCTGCCTTGATAGCGGCCTCGCATATGCCAAGGCTCTTACCATGATCTAAATGAATTCCCAATGGAACTTTACCACCAGCTTCTTTAGCGGCCGCCTTAACCAGGGCTACTGTTGTAGCCATACCTAAATAATCTATGGTTTTTTCACTGATCTCAAACAATGTGGGTACGCCCACCAACTTGGCTGCCCGGGCGATTGCCAGGGTAGTTTCAGCATTTATGGAGTTAAAGGCTACCACCACCTTATGTTGGCGATAGGCCTTACTTATAATTGTTCCGGTTGAGGCCAACATGGGATTTATAATTTTTTCATTAAATTGGTAAATCGCTTGGCTTCCAAACTCGCACCGCCTACCAGCACGCCCTTTATTGGACCTTGGCCAACAAAGGCATTGATATTGGTAGGGTCAACACTGCCGCCATAAATTATCTTAATTTGTTTGGCTACCACCTCGGCTGAAAAGAAATCAAGCAACGTCTGCTGGATTACCATGGCAGTATCAACCGCCTCTCTGGTTTCCACCGCCTGACCAGAACCAATCACCCAAACAGGCTCATAAGCCACCACCAGCTTTAAATCACTAGTTAAAGTTACGCCATTCAAGGCTGAGGTTACTTGCCGGGCAATTACCAGATCCTTTTGTCCGGCCTGACGTTCACCAAAAGTCTCCCCTACACATAAAACTGGGGTCATTTTTTCAGCCAACACAGCCAGCACCTTTTGCTGAATCATAGCCTCAGTCTCTTTTAGGAACTGCCTACGTTCAGAATGACCTACGAT
>CAZRDN010000090.1:2136-3280 GCA_964598875.1 uncultured Gammaproteobacteria bacterium | reverse complement strand
CAGCTGCCAGACGGTCTTACCTTCGCGTGCCGAACCCTTTTCCATTTTATCCTCGCCTTCATCAGCATCGCTGGTTAAATGTCCCACATCCGTGATGTTCATGACGTGGTTAACTTTATAATCATTGAACATCAAAGTTCGCTTTAAAATATCTTCAAAAATATAGGTGCGTAAGTTACCAATATGAGGCGGAGCATAAACAGTTGGGCCACAGGTATACAAACCAACCTCACCATTTTTAATGGGCTGGAAGGTTTCTTTTTGACGGTTAAGAGTATTGTACAAAGTTAATCCCATACTTTAGGCTTTTTGACGGTTAGCGTAGTGTAGCTTGATGTCCAACAAATGCTGATTCTTTTTGTCGGTCATTATTTCTGGGTTATCAACTAGCTGGCGCAGTAAACTGCTCATATGTTCGCCTGTTAGATAGTGGGGGAAGACCACATAATCCGCCCCGTTCTTGTAAAGAGCTTGTGTTTCGTGCCAGGTGTCCGCGGTCACATATACTGGTGTAGTCTTGTTTTTCCTTTTAGCCTCTTGCAAAAGCAGCTGATTATCCGCCAGTTCAGGCACAGTGGAGATTATCAATCTGGCTTTATCCAAAGATGTTTTTTCGTATATATCAGGATCGGCCATATCACCGTACAGGCAGGGGATATTTTCTTTTTTAAGACGAACCACTGTTTCCGGGTCAAAATCTACCACCAGCACAGGTAAGTTCATGGTCATAAGTGCACGTACCATGCGCTCGCCCAGACGGTCGCAGCCGAAAATAACTATATGAGAAGACAGACCATCTTCTGATTCAATATCTTGGTTAGTGGTATCAAAAAATTTGAGATAAGGTGATAAGCGGCGGTAAATAGCATCGCCGTAGGTTATAAGATAGCTTGATAGCGTGATGGTGGTAACGCCAATTAAAGTGACCAGCGAGGCTTCAGCAGTGGAAACATGCCCCAAGCGCTGTCCTAAGTTCATTAAGATAAGTGAAAATTCGCTTATTTGCGCCACGGTTAATCCTACTAAGAAACCGGTGCGTTTAGTATAACCCATGTATTTCATAATTATCATCACAATCAGCGGGTTACCTATGAGCACAAAAAGTGACAAAGTAACAAAAGGCAGCATTAGGGCGGAAGCAGAG
>CAZRDN010000090.1:0-2126 GCA_964598875.1 uncultured Gammaproteobacteria bacterium | reverse complement strand
GGCCAACTGGCTACCCAAGACCACAAAAAAGATAGTGATAAAGAAATCGCGCAAACTTCTGACCCGGCCGACTATTTCTAAGTGATAAGGCAGGCGCGCCAAGGCCAAACCTGCTAAGAAGGCGCCAATCTCAATAGAGAAACCGCCTGCGACCGCTATTAGGGAAAAAGTAAATCACCAGGCAATACTTGAAAGTAAAAGCAATTCACTGGAGCGGGCCAGTTTTAGGAATAGTACAGGTAGTAGGAATCGGCCACTGAGCAGGGCCAACATGATCAAGCCAGCGCCTTTAAGTAGGATAAAAGTTATCTCGGCTGTAGAAGGGGTATTGCCGCTGGAAAATCCGGATAGGAGTATAAGTGCGAAGATAGCGATAAAATCCTGAACTAGGAGCATACCCACTGCTAGGCGGCCGTATAATGATTGGATAGCCTGTCGTTCAGACAGCAGCTTTACCACAATGATGGTGCTGGAAAATGTCAGGGCAATAGCGATGTAGGCAGAGGGGATGCTGGCAAAGCCGAAAAATTTAGCAAAGATAAAACCGATGACAGCCGTAAAAATGACTTGCCCGAAACCTAAAAGTAGGGAAGGGCGCCCCATAACCTTAAGTTTTCCCAAATCTAATTCCACCCCGACTAAGAAAAGCAAAAAGGCTATGCCGAAGGTTGATAGCACCTCCACTACTGACGGTTCGGAAATGAAACCCAATACCAAAGGACCAAGCACCACCCCAGCTAGTACATAACCCAGGATAAGAGGCTGCTTTAGCCAGCGGGCCAATAAACCAAAGACAGTAGCCAAGACCACAATAGCGCTAATATCAAGGAATAATCTTTCTAATGGCATAATTAATAGTATAACAGATTATTGCCTGGAAGCGGTATTTATGGCGTGGTATAATTTAGGCATATGCCAGATGTTTCAAGACTGATTCCTGTTTCGCCCGAGCACCTGCCAGAAAAAAATATAGAAAGTGGCTTAGAGCATAAAGAGAAGCCACAAACTTTTAATCCAGAGAAAATTAAAGAGCCAGTAGCTGCCGCCGCCGTCCCGCCTGTTGCCCCGGCCGTGCCGTTTGTTCTAACTGAGCCGATGGTTTTACAGAAAAAAGTGGAGAAGATCCTAGAGGAGGGCTTAGAGCAATTATACTTTGAACTGAACCCTTCAGAGCAGGCGCAATTTCGTAATTTAGGTGAAAGTACTGCCCAAAAAATCACCAGCCTATTAAAGCAGGCTAAAGTAAAAATCGAGGAGATCATAAATCTGATTCGTCAGTGGCTTACCTCCGTCAGGGGCGTCAACCGGTATTTTGTGGAGCAAGAGGCCAAGATCAAGGCTACCAAGATTTTTAGACTTAAACAGGAGAAGTAAGTGTGGCACCTTTTTGGTCAATTCTCATCATCATCCTAGTTTTGGTACTATTGGCCGCGGCTTATATAGCTAGGTTAATGCTGAGGCGAATTTCAACACTTACTTCAAGTTTGGATTTGGTAGCACTCTCAGTGCTTCTGCCCAGGCAGAGTAGTGGTACGGTGGATAATAAACAAAACAATCGGGAGGCTGAGATCGATGATCAATTAGCTGCGGCGGAGGTTTTGTGGTCAGCTGTTGGGGGTTTAAGAGCACAGTCTGGCCTGATCAGTTGGTTTAGAGGCCGGAACGATCATATATCTTTAGAGATGGTCGTACAGAACGGCGTGATAACTTTTTATGTAGTGGCTCCGTTGAAAATGAAAGGCTTCATAGAGCAAGAAATTCATGCAGTTTACCCTCAGGCCGTTTTGCAGGAAGTGACTGACTATAATATTTTCTTGCCGCGCGGGGTGAGTTTGGGTGCCAGTTTAAAGTTATCAAGGAGCTCGGCTTTTCCCGTGAAGACATATAAGCAGATTGAAGGTGATCCTTTGGAAAGCTTGATCAACGCCCTGGCTAAAGTTCAAGCACCAGCCGCCGCTGCCTTACAGCTGGTCGTCAGGTCAGCAGCCAGAGGCTGGCGTCGCCGTGGCGTAAAAATAGCTTCAGCCATGCAGCAAGGTAAACCACTGGGTCAAGTGGAGCGGAGCAATATTTTTGGTAAGGTCGGCACGGTGATGGGTGATTTTTTTGGGCCAACTAAGAAAGAT
>CAZRDN010000089.1:0-3286 GCA_964598875.1 uncultured Gammaproteobacteria bacterium | reverse complement strand
TGACATGCCCACGCCTATGATAATGCCGGTCAGGCCACCAAATAATGTCACCATCACAGCTTCATTAAGGAATTGTTGTAAAATTTGCTTACGCGTAGCCCCCACAGCCTTACGCAAACCAATTTCAAAAGTACGTTCCAAGACCGATACATACATGATATTCATAATACCGACCCCGCCCACAATTAAGGATATGGCGGCCAAAGCCACCAATAAAATAGTAAACCCGCCGATTATGGTATCCAGGGTGGAATTAACGTCATCCATGGTAGAAACTATGAAATCATCCTTGTCAGGCTCGTCTAAATCAATATTATGTCGGCTGCGCAACAGATCCTCAATATTAGCGACCGTAGACGGCACACGTTCCGCTTTCATATATTTGCTGGTAATGGCACTGATATAATCTATACCTAAAACTTGTTTTTGCAATGTTTGTACAGGCACATAGACAACATCATCTAAATTGAAGAATAGTACAGTGCCGCGCGGCTCAAATGTACCAATAATCGTAAAATTCTTATTCTTGAGCTTTATAACCTGGCCTACCGGATTTTGATTGCCATATAATTTTTCAGCCACACCAGAACCTAAAACCGCCACTCTAGCAAGTGAGGCATCCTCTTCTTCAGTAAAAAATCTACCCTGATCGATCTTGCCCTGGTCAATTTCTAAAAATGTACCGGACACGCCGTAAAGCATCACGGTTTTTTTATCATAAGGTGAAGTAGCCACTGCCTGGCCTATTTGCGTAGCGTAAGTACTGGCAATGTTCGGCAAGCGACGTATGGCCTCCATATCACTTATTTTAAGCGTAGTAATGACAGTGCCCAAGGCCATGGCTTCTTGGCTTTGGCCGCTGGTGATAGCGCCAGTATCGGGTACGCGTGGTTCAGTTTGAATTATATTACTACCAAATTGTTCAAACTGACCAACCAAAAAACCTTTTACACCCTGGGCAGCGGAAATAACTATAATGACCGCCGCAATGGAAATCACAATACCCAAACCAGTCAACATGGTACGCAAAGGATTCCTACGAAAACTTTCCAAAGACAGTGAGATGTATTGGCGTCTATTCATAACGCAAGGCTACTATAGGGTCAAGCTTGGCTGCTCGCCGCGCGGGATAAAAACCAAAAGCTAAACCAATAATCAGGCCAACACCCACCGCCAATAAAACAGATGTCAAAGAAACTATGAACTGCCATTCGTAGCCAATCGCCCTGGCAACTACTGATATCAGCCAGGATAGTAAGGCTCCGCCGCTAATGCCCAACAAAGAACCTACGCCAGTAATTACCAGGGTCTCTATTAAAAACTGACTTTGGATATTCTCCCTAGTAGCCCCCACAGCCTTACGCAAACCTATTTCACGATAACGCTCAGTAACCGCGACTAACATAATATTCATAATACCTATACCACCCACTAGTAGACTTATGGCCGCAATGGCTGCCAAGAAGAACCTGAAGGCATCAGTGATGGTTTTTAGCATAGCCACAGCATCAGCTGCATTACGCACGGAAAAATCATCCTCCTCCTGAGTATCAATATTGTGACGATCACGCAGGACCTCTTTCATACCTTGTATGGTTTCATCTATATTGACCGCCTCATCCACTCGGCCGCGGACTAAAGACAAGTGTCTTTGCCCTAAGACAATCTTCTGAGCAGTATTTAGGGGAATGAAAACATACTTATCCAGATTAGAAAAACCTATGGATCCACGAGCAGCTAACACCCCAATGACACGGAATGATTCCCGTTTAATCTTGAAAGTTTTGCCTATGGGATCATCCCCCTGCCAGAGATCGTCAGCCACTTCTTTGCCAACTACGGCCAATCTAGCGAGGCCAGTATCTTCTTCACTCGAAAAAAATCGCCCGCTTGCCAAAGTGGCATTCTCAACTGCCGGATACGAAGCTTCCACTCCCATAAAACTGCCTCCGGGGATTTTTTGGTTCTGATAAACAAACTCACCCAAACCCTGCACATAGCCTGAGGCCGCCACCAAATGGCGGGTACGACTGTCATTCAATAAAGCCTCAACGTCATCATTTATCAATGTCTTCACCTGAATACCAAAAACGCTAGCCGGCGGACCAGTTTCGTCGCTAGCACCGGGTAAAACCCCTACCAGATTGGACCCGAGTGAATTAATTTGAGAAATAATTAAAGACTGGGCGCCTGCCCCTAAGGAAATTATCAAAACCACCGAACCAATACCAATAATAAGTCCTAGCATGGTTAAAAAAGACCTTAAAGTATTGGCCCGCAAATTCCTGGCCGAGAGTTTTAAAATATTCCTGACATCCATATGCCTAAAACTTACTTCAACTCACCAGACAAGGCTTTTTGCCTCTTAACCTCTTCTACTTTCTCATCATCAACCAATAAGCCATCCTTCATCCGTAAGATCCTTTTGGCATAAGCTGCTGTGGTAGTTTCGTGAGTGACCAAAATAATTGTTTTGCCCTCGTTGTTCAGCTTATCCAAAATTTTCATAATCTGAGCGCCGGACTTGGAATCAAGGTTGCCTGTGGGTTCATCAGCAAAAATGACTGAGGGGTCATTCACCAAAGCACGGGCTATAGCCACTCTCTGCTTTTCGCCGCCCGATAACTGGTTTGATAAATATTCAAGCCGGTGTTCCAAGCCCACGGCCTCTATGGCAGCTTTGGCTTTCTTAACACGCTCGGCCTCTGACATGGTCATGTATAAAAGTGGCAATTTTACATTATCCAGCACTGTGGTCTTGGGTAATAAATTAAACTGCTGGAAAACAAAGCCAACTTTCTTTGACCGCATTTTAGCGAGTTCATCATCTGCTAGTTCAGACACATCACGACCATCAAACTCATAGTAACCACTGCTCAGATGGTCTAAAAATCCTAGAATGTGCATTAGGGTACTCTTACCAGAACCAGACGGCCCCATGATAGAAACGAACTCTCCCTGATTTATAGTAAAAGTCAAACCATGCAATACCACGGTCACCACCTCATCGTTCTGATACTGTTTCTTTAGGTCTTGAACTTTAAAAAGTAAAGACATTTTACTTACCGTTTTGTTTGAAGGTAATAACCACATCACCCTCATCCAACCCAGACACCAGCTCAACTAAACCATTATCACCTCTTAAACCAACGCTGACCGTTTTTTCCATAAGCTCAAGGCCCTGCAAAACTTCTACATAAGCTTCTCTGTTGTCACGATACTTAACAGCCCGCAACGGCACTACCAAAATATCTGTGAGTTCAGCAGAGATGACATCAACATTGGC
>CAZRDN010000088.1:0-3332 GCA_964598875.1 uncultured Gammaproteobacteria bacterium | reverse complement strand
AGAGATGGACCCCGTTTTAGTATAATAAACCTTAGCTTTTATGTAATCGAGTGAGGTGGTGTGACTATTATTACAACTATTACCTGGATCTATATCATGTATGCGAAGCCTGAAGTTCGCATTAGAAAATTCCGTGTCATTCCACGAGCGCAACCACGTATCAGATGAACCACCGAAAGTCTTAATATCATTATTCCCACCAGAACCACTAAGACTAGCAGTTTTCTCACTAGTCCATGTAGAACCTCCATTCCAGGAAAGATCAACTCCAATCTGACAACCTGAATTGTCAGAAGACCACGCCTCAGCCTCAACTTCAATGCCGTTAATCGTTGCACCAGAAGAGATGTTGAAACTGAAATTATAAAAGCGATGGCGCTCGCCGGCCTGCTCTGTGGCCACACCACCGCCATTAGAATAAGCATTTTCTGGGTTAGACCAATCATCTCCAGACCCAGCATCGTTCGAAGCGTTTGCAGTAGGTGACTTCCATCCAGTGTCAGCTGCTTGAGCTGACTTTAATGATGGCACTGGCCCCACCACAACACCAATTATCAAGGCCGCCAGAGTAAAATAACTCGCCACGCGCTTTACACAAGCCGTGGAACAGCGCCAATATGTGCGCGCTTGATTTGAATTAGGCATAAGGGTTTAAATTACTAAATTAAATAATTTAATTAAATTTTATCTTAAGACACAGGCTTCCCCTCCGTCTCATGTCACTAAGTGTTACTTAGGTTTTTAAATGTTTTGTTAGTTGATTACCTTACAATAAAACTTGGTTCTATGTCAAGAGGTACTTATACACCTCCAATGCTTACATTATTGCTGTCTTTACTGTTTTTGTGAAATATTAGTTATCACAAGCTTATCCCCAAGTTAAAATGCCTAAGATTAGCCTATTTTGACAGCTGCGATAACCTAAGTAAAAAGCCCTGCTTTAGCAGGGCTTTCGTTTTAGCTAAATATTTATGAACCTAGCACCTTAAGCGTGCCCCACTGCCCCGAGGCTCGGTGGCCTGGCTTGGAACAGTAGAAAACGAATTCCCCTGCTTCGCTGGCGGTAAATTCTATAACTGTAGTCTCACCCTGAGGCGTTTCGGCAAACACACTGAGCTCATCTATTTTAAAATCATGCTTACCAAAAGTATTGGTTACTTTAACACGCACCTTATCACCTTGATTCACCACCATTTCGCTCAAAGAGAAGTGAGCTTTCTTAGCCTCTGGATCATACCAGGAATCCATGGAAAATTCCTTCACTTCGCCCATCATACTATCTGCCATCATGGCATCATCAGCTGCATCACTAGCATTTTCCACTTCACTGCCCACGGGCATGGTATCACCAGCTGTCATCTGATCAGAGGTTGGCTGGGATGAAGGTTTGTTAAGTAAAAATATGACGCCAATTATCACCACTACGCCGATGAATAAGGCTATTACCAAATTCTTTTGCATAAAATAAATTAATTAATGATTACACGAATCACCTCCGCACTAAGGAGGTGATTATTCGCCTCCGCCAAACTAGCGGAGGGATTTACAGCAACTGGAATTATACCCAGGCTAAATAACAAGGTCAAGCCCAGCGCTTAACACGGGGCTTGACACTATCAACTTTATTTATTAAAAAATTTAGTCAGCCAACCAAATAAACTTATCTTGGCTTCCTGAGTTTGGACAAAAGCTTCTAACTGCATTTGTTCCTCCATAACTGCTTGGATCTGGCTTTGTAATTCTAACTTCTCTTCTTCAGCGACCACACCTGACAACGTCTGATTAAGTTGCCTGAGCCTATTCTGAGTTTGCACTACTTCACTGCGTAAGGCCCCTAAATTCTTATAATCAGAGCCAAACAAGAATGTTCTGAATCTGCTTCTTTGCTCTATACGGGCACGGGCTTCCAGGGCTCGCTCCGAAGAAGCTTCCTGCTCCCTAGCTATGGCCCGCACTTGCTCGCCCAAGCCGCCTTCCTGCCTATCGGCCACGCGCAATAAACTTTGTACAAAATTCACTACTGCGCCCCGACGCTCCTCTGATCTCCCACGCTCTGATTCACGGCTGTTACTATCATCATCACTAGCCTCATCTTCATCAGCCTCATTTGATGAATCATCCACTGTGCCATCGCCTCTTAACTTGATCTGATTCTGCGCCTGAACTTCTGCGCCCATACCAGGCTGATCGTCATCTATCGTGCCGTCACCTCGAAGTTTAAGACTAGTGGTTTGGGTGGTATTTGCTGCATTTGGCTGAGTATCGTCAACTGTACCATCACCTCTTAATTTTATACCAACAGAGGTATCGGACGAGACCGAATCATCCTCTCCTTGACTGGCCTGAGCCTGCACCGCTAGGGCAAAAGAGACCAAGATCAGGGCGGCCACTAAAAAGCTCACCCCTATGAATAAATCCTTACGTACTTCTGACATATATAAAGTAATTTAATAATAAACCATCCTTATTTTACCACTACTATATCTAACGCGCCTGCCTACCCCCTTGTTTCACCTGGCAAGGCTTGACAAAACCGCCTAAATGCGCTATATTTAGCAGTTCGTAAAAATAGTAAATAATTAACAATTCAAAAAATAAATTCGGGAGAAATAAAATGAAAGTACTTGGTTTAATAGTACATATACTTGGTTGGGTAATTTTTATGTGGTTTGGTATTCACTTTGTTGCTTTATACATGAATACAGGCCCTGAACTAACAGATACAATCTTTATTCGTAGTGCATTATTGTTGATTGGAATGATGGTATTGTCAATAGGTATAATGGTTTCCGGTTTAGGATTGTATAGAATTGCAAGACATAGTGAAAAATCACCAAAGGAATGAACTAAAAGGATGACGCAAGTCATCCTTTTTTATTTAAAGGTGACTTACCAATAAACCAAAAGCGCCCTAATTATAGGGCGCTTTTTATAATCAGACTATCAAATCGCTGTTTATTCCAAATCTCCTACGGGTATCTTGCGAATATCAGCATCAGTAATGCCTAAGCTTAAGTAACGCATAATCTGATAAGCGGCTTCGCCATTATTCATATAATAACGCTTGCCATCAACTGGATTCACGTACCAAGCTTCACCCTTGCTTTCAACCTGCAGTAAGATTCTGCCCTTCAAACGATTAGCTAAGGAAGTGGAATAAGCAAGCTTGCCGGCACCCAATGGATTGGTGTTATTCTTCAAAACCTCATCACCATCGTTCACACCATCGCCATCAGTATCAGCTTTATTTACATCCGTACCTAAAGCCTCTTCTAACTTATCCGGCAAACCATCGCTATCGGCATCCGCCATAGTAAAGCGCGATTCATGCC
>CAZRDN010000087.1:0-3335 GCA_964598875.1 uncultured Gammaproteobacteria bacterium | reverse complement strand
ATGGAGCAGGACAGGTTTTATATACGCCACAAGGTAGACTCAAGGAACAAGCTGATGGTGTTGAGGTGAATTACTATGCTTACGGCACACCTATAACATTAACAGCACAGTCAGCGCCAGGAACTGCATTCTTAAATTGGTATGGTACTTTGTGTGAGGCAAACCCTACATCTGAAACTTGTTCTTTTTCTGCCATTACTGATGTGGGGGCTGGTCCACACACTGAGGCTACATTTAGCGGTTATGGTTTAGATATGAGCATGATAAATGGTTCAAGTCAGTATGGCGGTACTATCACTTGCAAGCCATCAGATGCTGGCTATCCACCATATGGGGATTGCGGTCCATGGTTTGAACCAAACCAGCCTCTAACTATCACTGCTGAACCTTTCCCAAATTCGATTTTTGTTGGTTGGGATGGTGATTGCCAAGGCAGTGAACCTATTTGTGAATTAGTTATGGATAGTAATAAGTCTGTTGAGTTTGAGTTTGGGCTAGCGCCGTAAAATTATCAGTAGTTATATTAGAAAAAATACTCCACCCAAAAGGTGGAGTATTTTGGTCGGGGTGGTGGGACTTGAACCCACGGCCTCAGCGACCCGAACGCTGCGCGCTAGCCAACTGCGCCACACCCCGAAAAGATAAAGCACCCACTAGCCTAGCAATATTTTATGCACTTGGCAAAGTATACTTGATTATACGTGGTATAATAAATTCATGATGGAAAATTTAATTCACCCAGACAAGGCGTACGATCTTAAGCATAAGCTTTGGTTGAATTCGTGGTGGTTCTCCAGTATTGTTTTTAGTCTGGCCTGGTTGTATGAGATTATTTATGAAAAAAATATCAGCGCCGCTTCTTTGGCCGATGTTACGGCTACGACCGGCGCTATTTTAATAGCCGCCTCTTTTGCTTTGTCTGGTTTCAGCTATTATTTTAATTTTTTGGATAATAAATTAGGTTATAGAAAATATTTAGGCGTGGTGGGTTTTTTGTATGCCCTAGCTTACGCTGTAATGCTGATTTTTATGTATCCGGAAAAATACGGAGCAGGTTTGATGTACCGTATGCACGAGGCTGAGGTCATCTTAGGCTTGGTTGCTATGGCTATATTTGTTTTTATGATAATCATTTCCAATATCAAGGTCATCAATCAGGCCCTGGGCCCAAAACTCTGGCGGCAAGGCCTGCGCTTGGGTTATGTGGCTATGGTGTTATTGGCTATCAGGGCTTATTTGAACCAAGGTGACCTGTGGCTCGGGTGGGCAGATAAAATGAATTCCTTGCCGCCACCTTCTTTAATAATGGCCGTTATGGTACTCGGTGTTATAATTTTACGATTGTCCATGATCATAAGCATGTATTTTCATGAGGCTTCAAAAATTCATATTAATGAGGCGTTTTCTTCTACCCAGGAAAAATCAGGCAAGACCTTGATTTGGTTGATGATTATCATGGCGGCGGTGGCAATAGTCGTATATTTAGGTTATCGCTACTTAACAGTTCGTCCTGTGGTTACACCTAAGCCTACTGTCAGGATGGACGAGCCAAGGCAACCCGAAGGCGAGCCATCAAAGGCAACGATAGTGAGCGATACCGGGCTTTCTTTTTTACAGATGCCAGACGGGTTTTATATAAAGATTTTTGCACATGATTTAGCTTCAACCACTTCATCCAAGCCTGGGCCAGGCGTAGGGCCGAGATTAATGCTGGTCAAGGATGAAGTGGTGTTTGTAGCTGTGCCTGGTAGGGGAACTATTTTGGCGTTGCAAGATACTGACGGTGATTTAAGGGCAGACAGTCAGTTTACTTTTATGAGTGGGCTTAAGCGGCCTCATAATATAGTTTGGCATGATAATTGGTATTATATTGCGGAAGAAGACAAGGTGATTCGGGTAAAGGACAGTGATAATAATCTAACCGCGGAGCCTGATTCAGTTGAGGTTTTATTGACCCTGCCAACCGGAGGCCATTGGACCAGAACAGTAAAAATAATCAATAACGAGCTGTATGTGTCGGTGGGCTCGAGTTGTAATGTTTGCCAGGAGAAGGATAGCTTGCGCGCTGCTATAACTAAATGTGGTTTAGACGGCAGTCACTGCACGGTTTTTGCCAGCGGTTTAAGGAATACAGTGGACTTTGTAGAGCATGATGGTCAAATCTACGGCACCGATAACGGGCGCGATAACTTAGGCAACACCTTACCACCTGAAGAAATAAATCTGATAAGCCAGGGTAATAATTATGGCTGGCCAATTTGTTATGGTCAGAAAATTCACGATACTAATTTTGATAAAAACGTTTATCTAAGGGATCCGTGCCAAGACAGCGTAGCGCCGCTGGTAGAACTGCCGGCCCATAATGCGCCCCTAGGGTTGGCTTTTTATGAAGGTGATGATTTCCCAGCAGAATACCAAGGTGATCTATTCGTGGCCGCACATGGTTCTTGGAATAGGCAGCCGCCCGATGGTTATAAAGTATTTCGCATTGATTGGTCGACTAAAGAGGTGAGTGATTTTATATCAGGCTGGCTCGGCGGGTTGACTGTACAAGGTAGGCCTGTAGGAGTGGTAAACTATAAGGGTGGATTATTAATTTCCGATGATGCTGCTGGCCTTATATATTTTATAGGGTATTCAGCCTAGATATATGTTTGACGAGGTAGATACAAGTAAAGAGTTGAGTGCTCGCCTGCGTCAGGATATGAATCCTGATAGTCAGGGCACTATTAGTGAGCCACCACAGCCTACGCCAGTGAAGCCTGCTTCACCCTTGGCGCCTATGGCGCCACCCCCTCCGCTCGTGCCTGTACAGGCTACTTCAGAAGATGTTATTGAACCAGTGGTGGAAACATCCCCATTCATCCGCGAAGATTCTGCTGGGGGTAAGGGTTGGCTAGCTTGGGCTTCGCTGATACTGATTTTACCATCTGTCTTTTTTTGGTTTTGTTCTTTGTTGTATATAGCAGGTAGCAAAACCATACTGGTTAAGATAGTCTCCGCTGTGTCATTTATTTTTATTGTGTCAGCCAATACGGCCTTACCTATACTGACGCTTGTTTTGTCATTTATCATATTGCGACGGACTGAAGCAGGTGAGTCGGGCAGGGGCCTGGCTAAACTGGCTATGGTATTGGCCGGCTTAGCCTTGTTGGCTTTAATTGTTTGGTTATTAGCCGAGGTTTTTTAAAAAAACGGCTAGGCGATATCTGAATAAGTACTCCATTGTTCTTATGAGTGAATTGGTCCACGTTGGCTTGATAGTTGATGGTAATCGTCGTTGGGCTCAGGCACACGGTGTGCCAAAGTTAGTAGGTCATCGTGCTGGCTATGGC
>CAZRDN010000086.1:0-3395 GCA_964598875.1 uncultured Gammaproteobacteria bacterium | reverse complement strand
AAGTTAAAAAAGTAAAAATAGTTTAGATTTTAGACTACAAGAATCCTCCGCCAGCCTGGCGGAGGATTCTTTGGTTTCTGGCCCCTTTAGTGACTTGCCAAATCTGCCATTAAGCTATAAGATGTGGCCACTAAAATAACTCTTTAAAATCAATAAATAATGGGTAAATAATGGAATACGCAGTAATATCAGTCATCATTTTGATTGCCTATTTGTTAGGTTCAATACCAACAGGATTTTTATTGGTAAAGTGGCTCAAGCAGCAGGATATCCGTACTTTAGGTAGCGGCAATATCGGCGCTACCAATGTCTTTCGTAATTTCGGTTGGAAATTAGGCCTAGCTACCTTGATAGTTGATATTCTAAAAGGCTTAGCAGCTATCAGAAGTGTGGATATCATAATTACTTTATTTTCCGCCGACATACTTATCGGTCATTATATATTGGCTGGTAGCTGTGCTATCTTCGGGCACTTTATGTCTATCTGGTTACACTGGAAAGGTGGTAAAGCCGTCGCCACCTCTTTGGGCGTCATACTCGGACTATTACCATTTTGGTTTAGTTTAATAGTAGTTGGTGTCTTTGTGGTCACCTATGTAATTTCCAGGAAAGTTTCCTTGGGTTCAATGGCGGCGGCAGTAGCTGCAATATTCGCCAAAATGTTTTTTGGCGGCGGTTTCAATTATCAAAGTTACGAATCGAGCATTTTTATTATCTCGGTTGTGGTGCTGATTATTTTTGCCCACAAGGAAAATATCAAAAGATTGTTCTTAGGTACTGAACCAAAAACATAAGTTAGCCCTCGTTCTTATAATAGAACGAGGGCTTATTTTATAACTTAACGCACACCCCCTCTATGTTTTATACTTTATAAGTATGGAACCATTAAAGGCCTTGGCTGATAATTTTGTAGATCCGGAATCTAAGCATCACCATCATGCCTGGTACGCCTGGACAGGGGTGGCCTTAGCCTTGGTCGCTTTTACGGCGGGGCTATATTTATTTTATTCTTTAGCCGAGGTTAAGCAGGAACGGCAAAAAACTTATTTCAACCCAAGTCTTAAAGTGATGCTTGATTTTCCAGCGGACTGGCAGCCAGGCGGTGAATATTTGGATTGGGATGGTCTGCCTCGTCGCTGGCAAGGGGAGACTGGCTGGTTTGAGATCAGCGCTACCAGCGGTGATGGCGTGATCTTAACCGATATAGTGGCTAGTTTGAATAATCCAGAGTCTTGGCCTTTTGGCCAGAATCCAGTTGTGAGCACAGTTAAGATAGCTGGCCAGCCAGGTGCTGTCATTGTGCCTGAGGAGCAGACTATAAATCAAGTGGCGGCAGTAGTTACTTATCCTCAAGTGGTGAAAGTTGGTTTGAATAATTATAGATTTCTCATTTTAAGAATGGATCGCTTTCACATGACAAGCCTGCTCAACTCCTTGAGGTTTGTAGAAAATTCTGTTAACCAAGTGACAGGGTTGCCTAATATATTGGTTTATTTGCCGCCCAGCCGCGCTCAAGTGGACAGCCCTTTTATAGTGAGCGGGCTGGCTCGGGTTTTTGAGAATAAGGTGAGCCTTCAGGTGGCAAATAGTAAGGGCCAGATCATATGGACAGGTCTAGCGACTGCCAATGCACCTGAAGTTGGTACTTACGGCGGCTTTACCACGGATGTTAATTTAAGCGGAGCTGAAGTAGTGGCTGGTGAAGTGGTCGAGCTGCAAATTTACCAGAATTCGGCTGGAGATGGCAATGCTATAGATAAGGTAGTTATACCTTTACGTTTAGGTGAAATAAAATCTACGCGTGTAGTGGAAGTTTATTTTGGCTCGTCTTCTAGTCCTGAGGGTGAAGAGTGTACTTTTGCCTTGCCAACGGAAAGAGCAGTGGCCGAGACAGTAGAGTTAGCTCGTGCTGCCGTGGCCGAATTATTAAAAGGACCAACTTTAAAAGAAAGACAGGATGGTTTTTATACCAGCTTACCGCCAGAGGTCATTATTAATAGCTTGGCTATTAATAATGGTACAGCCTTGGTTGATTTTAGTGATTCTCTGGAAAGGGGTGTGGGCGGATCATGCAGAGTAGGTGCCATACGCACACAAATAGAAAAAACCTTGAAGCAGTTTCCTTCAATTAAGGAAGTGATCATCTCTATTAACGGGCGGACCGAAGATATTCTGCAGCCCTGAACTTACCAGTTGTACATTTCATCAGCCCACAGACGCAAGGCATTGAGCGCATGTTCGGATTCTGCTCTGGTGGGTGAGGTTAGAACAGCGGCACAAAGCCTGTGGCCCTCGGGAGTGATTATGCCGGCAGCAATGTGGTATTGGGTTTCGGTCAAGTAGCCGGTTTTGGCGCCAAAATAGTTTTGCGGGTTATTCCTGACGTCGTGCACAGTGTGGAGCACTGTTTTTTTGGTACCGTTTTTAGTGGTGAAAGAAACTGAGGGTGAAGATCCGTAAAAGGAAGATATGAATTCACCGTAAACACGGCAGGCCGCTAAGGCCATGTCATGAGCCGTAGAAGTATCTTTAAGTGATAAGCCAGAAGGCTCATCTATGGTGGTGTGAGTCAAGCCCCAGTTGGTGGCCGTGGTACGCATAGCCTTTATAAAATTTTCCCTGTCCAAACCCACGGCCCGCCCCACACTAATGGCTGCGTTATTAGCACTGCCGATCAGCATGCTGGCAAAACCTTGTTCAACCGTTATGGCATCATCGCTTTCTAATTTTAATAAAGAGAAATTATCGCGCGGGCCAACATAAGGCCTTAGTAAATCTTCATTGTCGTCCTTGGTAAAGCTTAAGGCGGTGAACCAATTCGGTTTGTAAGATAGAAGAGTGCCGGCGGTAATCATTTTTATCAAGCTAGCGGTCGGCATGACCGTGGCTTCTTGATAGTAATAAAGTGGCTGTTGTGAGGCAGCGTCAAATACAGCAGCTGCCCGATAAGGTAAGGTTTTTAAATTGTATTTTTTTAAGTACCATTGCGTAAAATCTTGATAGCCAGCAACAGCCTGAGGCGCGGCCTTTTCTTGGGCATCAACCGATTGCCAAACTAAGTTGGTGGATAGTAAGACAGTGCTAGCGATCAGGCTTATGAAAATAAGATTTTTGATTCTGAACATAGGGTTTTATTATAGCATATCAGTTAATTGTGCTGGTCAAATAAGTGAAAATAGGGTATAATATGTTTACTATTAAGTAGAATTCGCGTTGAGCTTATAGGCTCAGCGCGCTTTCATGACTAGGCCATGAATTTAAAAATCCCATTTTATCAAGATATTGGTTGGCTGCTTATCAGAATTGGTTTAGGCTCAGTCTTCATAGTGCATGGCTGGCTGAAGTGGCAAAATCTTTCCGTTACGTCAGAATTTTTTAATGGCCTTGGTATACCC
>CAZRDN010000085.1:0-3402 GCA_964598875.1 uncultured Gammaproteobacteria bacterium | reverse complement strand
ACCACCTTGTCTTACGGCACTATCGCTGGCAATTTAACCAGTTATAATACATCACATTCGGTCACACTCACTGGCCTTAATGGCAATACGCAATATTATTTCCGCGTACGTTCCCAAGATGCTGCCGGCAACTTAGCCACTGATAATAACAGCGGCGCTGGTTACACCTTTACCACCAGCGCCGATGTCACGCCGCCAGTGATATCGGATGTGACCACTGCTTTGGTGAGTGATACCTCAGCTGTTATCACTTGGACCACCAATGAAGCCACCACTGCTCAGGTTGTTTATGGTTTGACCACGGCTTACGGCTTGCAAACCACGGAAACACAAACCTTGAATACTAGTCAGTCTGTCACCCTGAGCGGCTTGGAACGCAATACCGCTTACTTTTATAAGGTCATAGCGCGCGATGAATCTTTGAATAGCACGACCGATGATAATAATGGCGAAGGTTATACTTTCACCACCACCCTGCAGCCATCCAGTGGCGGCAGTTTAATGTGTTTGGTAGATAGATTAGCTCCCCAGGTAAGCAGTGTGGTCGTAGAAGGCACTGGTGAGAATGGTATCAAAGTAACTTGGTTCACCGCTGAGCCGGCCAATTCATTGGTCGATTATGGTTTGAGTAGTACCTACGGCGGTCTGACAGGTAATCATCGTGACTTCGTGAATCAGCACGAAGTGATAATCGCTAATCTTTTACCAGCTTCTACTTACCATCTAAAGGTTAGTTCATACGATATCAGCGGTAATCGAGGTGAATCAGATAATATGACCGTGGCTATAAACGCTGGTAGTGAAACGCCGCCTGATATCACACCTATCGAGCCTGAGCCTGGTGAGACCGTGCCACCAGTTGAATTGGCGCCCCTGGAGCAACAAGCGGTGGGGGTAGCTGAATTGGCTTCACCTGAGGTGCTCAACGAAATACTCCAGGCCTTTACTCGCAATCCTTTCCTGTCTGGTTTGCCGGAAGAGGATTTTGTCAGCACTGTTTCAGAATTAGCTGCTAAGGTGGTAGCCGCACCGCAGATCGAAGGTGAGGAGCCGCGGGTAGTAGTTGATGGTGTGAACGCCACCATTAGTTGGCGCACCAATAAAAAGGCCAGCAGCTTAGTAGCTTATACCAAGCAATCAAATTATAAAGCCAACAGCTCTGAACCTTATGACCAGGCAGCTTCTAATCCGAATGAATTTGATGTGGCTCATACAGTTAAGTTGTCAGGCCTGGATCCTGCCACCACTTATTTCTATCAGGTCCGCTCTAAGGGCAGTATCGGGCCTGAGGCTAAGAGTATCAATTATAGCTTTACCACTGGTTCGGTTCTGCCGGTCATTGAGTCTGCTAGTGTGGTGGATAGCGGCACTGATACTGCCACCATCGCCACTACTACTAATATCCCGACCAACATCATTATTGAGTACACTAATTTAACTACCAACCAAGCCTTAACCCAAGGTGAAACCTCTTTCCAGCGCGAGCGCAGCTTGGTGCTAAAAGGCTTGGCTATAAATACCAGTTACACAGCTACCGCCATAGTGCGCGATGAATTAGGCAACGAGACCAGGAGTGGTTTATTAAGATTCTCCACCACGCTTGATAACGAGCCGCCAGTGATCAGTAAAGTGCTGGCTGATTCTACTTTGTATCCTGGCAAGGACACCAAGGTTCAAACCATTATTAGTTGGGAGACCAACGAGCCTTCATCCAGTCAGGTGTTCTACCAAGAGGGTTTGTCTCAGGAGGCTCAGGTGGTAACCTTATCTCTTGATACTAGCCTTACTCAGAATCATATAGTGGTAGTGACCAAATTTAAGCCGTCGACGGTCTACAAATTCTGGGCGGAGTCTCAGGATATTTCTGGCAACAAAGCTAAGTCGGAGGATTTCACTATCTTAACCCCACGGGAAAGTCAGACTATTATTGATGTCATCGTGGATAATTTTGAAAGCACTTTTGGCTGGCTTAAACAACTATCCTGGCGGTAAGTTATGCAGTTGAATCCGCTAATCACCACAGAGAATCTTAGTGTAGTTTATAATCAGGGTAAACCGAACGAAAATAGATCGCTGCATAATGTAAATATTGTTATAAACCCGGAAGAATTCGTGATCCTGTTCGGGCCTTCAGGCTGCGGCAAGTCTACCCTGCTTTATTCTTTGTTAGGTATACAACCGCCCACTACTGGACGAGTTTTAGTGAATGGCCAGGATATTGCCTTGTGGGGCGAAGAGCAAAGGGTGAATATGACAGCCAATTTTTATGGTATCATTTTCCAGAAATTCAACCTCATATTTTCGTTGAACGTATTTGATAATATAATTTTGCCGCAGATATTCATGAACAAGTCTGTGGCTGAGCGTCGTCTTAAGGCGGCTGAGTTGGTGAAAAGATTCGGCATAGAGACCAGAGTTAGCCAGATGCCCAATGTGTTGTCTGGCGGACAGCAACAGCGCGTGGCTATTTGCCGGGCGCTCATTAATGAGCCGGCCGTACTGTTAGCTGATGAACCGGTAGGTAATTTGGATAGCGATTCAGCGGAAACCGTTATGCATACTTTGTCGGAGATAAATGAACGCGACAAGAAAACCATTATTCTAGTCACTCATGATCCCAAGTATCTTAATTTAGCCCACCGAGTTTACTATATGAAAGACGGGCTGGTAGAGCGATGCGAGGTCAGGCGTGCCTTGGGCAGAGCCGTGACCAGCTACGATAAATTAAGCTTGTCCACTATTACTGAATTGGAAAATTTAGCACACATCCATCCCAACGTGTCGGTTGAGGCTTTGAAAGCTTGGTCGCTCACCAGTTATTTGACTGAAGAGTTCACTGCCAAACAGCTGGATAGGTTGCAGATAAATCTGGAAAGATTGCTGAGCGGTCGTTTAAGTCAGAATGAGTTTTTTGAGAATTTGGATAAGGCTTACTCCGAAGGTGGTGTGGGATTATATCGCCCTACGGCCATAGCTTATGCTCGTCGCGTGGTGCGCTTGCTTAATGAAGTTGGCGAATTAATGAATAATAAAGGCGCCTTAGTGACAGATGTCGGCCGGCAGATACTAACAGAGCATCTACGTCGCTGGTTATTGGAGGACACGGATATTACTTTGGATAGAGAACAACTGGGCCATTTGGAGTGGTTATTAAATGCCAGGCTAGCCAGCCAAATTACCACTGATGAATTTAGATCACACCTTGATAAGTCCAGGGCCGAGGGTGGTATTGGTTTGAACACTAAAACAGCCGATTGGTTAGCTAACCGACTTGAATTGATATTGGTACAAATGGTTTAATGACTGCATGAGGGCGCTTGATGTAGTGAAGCTTTCTACCCGTATGTTCCGTACGAGACCAACCAGGACGTGGCTGACTATTTTGGGTATGGGTGTGGGCAT
>CAZRDN010000084.1:0-3417 GCA_964598875.1 uncultured Gammaproteobacteria bacterium | reverse complement strand
CCACCGCCGGGGCAAACAAATACCCCAAAGCGTCACGTGGGGGGGCTTTATAATCAAATTTATACAAAGGCACATTCTTCTCAGTGGCCCGCCTGCCCAGCTGACCACCTGATGTTATTACAATCACTGCGCCGGCTGTTTGTTGAGCTTGCTCAAAACAAGACAAGGCCTCAGCAGTTTCACCTGAATAACTTATTATTACTACTGCTGTGTTTTTACCTACCCAGGCTGGTAAATCATAATCCTTAACTGTAATTATGACCTTTTTCTTTAAACCAGCCGGCAGATCACAGGCCAAGTCAGCGCCAATGGCGCTACCACCCATACCACAAAAAACAATCTTATCGACTTTAGCTAACTTCTCAGGCAATGGCACTCCAGAAAATTCTGCTAAGGCTTTTTCTAACTGCTTAGGGAAATCACTTAAAATTCCAGCGATATTAGTCTTATCCACCTGATGCACTGCTGAGAGTGTATCTAGGTAAGGCGATGGGGTAGATTTATCCATACCAACATTATACCAGCTCGCTGCGGTACTAAGCTATTTATCATCTGGTCTTGTCATCTAACGGCTGCTACAATAGTTGCGTTATGTCAGGACACTCTAAATGGTCCACTATCAAACGCGCTAAGGGCACGGCTGATGCTAAACGTAGTCAGTTGTTTACTAAACTGGCTAAAGCCATTTCCGTGGCGGCACGCGACGGTGATGACCCGACTATGAACGCTAAGTTGCGACTAGCAATTGACCGCGCACGTTCTTTTAGTATGCCAAAAGACAGTATTGAGAGGGCGGTGCAAAAGGGCGCAGGTACAGGCGAGGGTAATAAACTGGAGGAAGTGCGTTATGAGGCTTATGGGCCAGGTGGTGTGGCTTTGTTAATTGATGCCTTAACAGATAATCGCAACAGAGCGTCGGCTGAAATTAGACACTTATTGGAAAAACATGGTGGTCGTATGGCTGATGTGGGCAGTGTGGCTTGGATGTTTGAACTTAAGGGCCTAGCTCAAATCACTAAACCAGCTGATTGGGAGGAAATTGAGCTTTTGCTTATTGAAGCCGGGGCTGATGATATCCAAACCCAAGACAATGACGTCATGATAACTTGTCCACCTGAAGCCTTTGAAGACATTAAAGAATTACTAACGAGTAAGGATATAAACGCTTCGTATTTATCACTGGAGCCAATCGCTAAAACCAATGTACCGGTAGATGATGAAAATTCATCTAAACTGAATGAGCTAACAGAAGCTTTGGAAGCTAATGATGATGTCACCAATATCTACAACAATCAAGCCTAAAGTTGTCTTGGGTATAGACCCTGGGCTGGGACGCATGGGTTATGCGCTTGTTAGCGGCTCCTTAGGTTCGCCCAAACTGATTACGGTTGGCTGCTTGGAAACCAGTGCCAAGCTTGCTCATGGCGAACGTCTGTTAGCTTTGGCTCAAGGTGTAACAAAATTAATAAAGAAATATAAACCCACCATAGTGGCTATTGAGCGTCTTTATTTTTCTAAAAATGTTAAAACCGCCCTGGCGGTAGCTGAGGCTAGGGGGGCTGTGGTGTTAGAACTGGCTCGTTATAAACGCCCTATGGTTGAGCTGTCACCGCAAGATGTGAAGCTGGCTGCCACTGGAGTGGGCAATGCCGATAAACTAATGGTGCAAAAAATGCTTAAACTAATATTTAAGCTTAAGGATGTACCAAAACCAGATGATGCGGCTGATGCTTTAGCAGTAGCCCTGTGCGGATTATCTAACTAACTTCACAAACTTACGCGAGCCAACTTGAATTACAGTTCCAGGCTTAGCTTCTATCTGTGCTCGCGAATCGGTCATAATTTTACCATCAACCTTAACGCCGCTTTGTTCAGCTAATCTTTTAGCTTCACTTTTAGAAGAAGCCAGACCAGCCCTAATCATAATCTCATCCAGATTTAAAACTTTTTCAGTAATTTTAAGTGTTGGGATTTCACTGGGTAGTTCCTTATTTTTGTGTATCTTATCAAACTCCAACACAGCCGCTTGGGCTGCTTTTATTCCATGATAAAGCCCCACTACCTCCTGTGCCATTCGGGCTTTCACTTGCTTAGGCGAGGTGGGTAATTGGTGAGACAATTCTTTAACTTCGGCTTCTGATAATCTAGTACAAAGCAGAAGATATTTTGAAACCAACTCATCTTTTACTGACATTAATTTGCCAAACATTTCTTTAGGCTCGTCCATTATGGTTACCACATTACCCCAGCTGGTAGACATTTTCCTGCCGTCAGTGCCTTCCAACATTTGAGTTGTTAAAATATCCTGCGGTTTTTGCTTATAATGCTCTTGAATTTTTCGGCCAGACATTAAATTAAACAACTGATCAAAGCCACCAATTTCCACATCAGCTTTTATCTTAACCGAATCATAACCCTGCATTAATGGATACAATAACTCTCGTAAGCTAATATCATCTTGTTTGCCTATGCGATCTTTAAAATTACGCCGTGCTAAAATCTGCTGCAAACTAAAGCTTTCTGCTAGTTGAGCTGTTTCCAAAAAAGATAATTTAGCTAACCACTTACTGTTAAAAACCCACTCTACTTTTTTAATATCCAAAATCTTACCAAGTTGTACTTTATAATCCTTAATATTTTTGCTAATTTCCGTCGGTGTCAACATGGGTCGCTTAGATAGTTTATCTGATGGGTCCCCGATTTGAGCGGTAAAATCACCAATCACTATGATTGCTTGATGTCCCAAATCTTGAAAGGCGCGCAACTTCCATAAAGGAATTGCTCGACCTAAATGAATTTTTGGTCCTGTAGGATCAATGCCTAACTTAACTCTTAGTTTCTTACCTGATTGCAAAGCAACAACCAGGTGTTTCTGGTCTATAACCTGCTCAACCCCACGAGAAACCAGCTCATTAATTTGCTGCGATTGGTTACTTTTTGCTGTCATAAACGTTAATTATATTAGGCTGCTGCGTAGGCATAATAACGGCTTTATTGTACCATAAATAAGCATGCTAAGAGTAAAAAATACGCTAGGTATAGATATTGGCGGAACGAGCATAAAGGCGGGTTTTATTCCCGGCGGTGAAGCGCGCTGTTTAAACTTCAAATCCAGACCAACCCCGGACAATGTACGTGATTTTTGGCATGTGTTGGTTGATATGATAATTGATAACGCCAGCCGCTACCGAGTAGAAAAAATCGGTGTTGGCTGTCCTGGGCCCTTGGCTATATCTACCGGCACTATCATTAAAAGCCCACACCTACCTCTAAAAAAATTTCCCTTAAAACACCTTTTAGAAAAGGAAACCGGACTGCCTGTTTTTTTAGATAACGACGCTAACGCCTTTACTTTAGCTGAAGCGGTTTGGGGGGCTGCTAAAAAATATCAAAACGTGATTGGTCTTACCTTGGGTA
>CAZRDN010000083.1:0-3442 GCA_964598875.1 uncultured Gammaproteobacteria bacterium | reverse complement strand
CCAAAGGGCATAAGATTATCCCGTCAGCTTCCTTGGTGCCAGCTAATGATCCTACGGTTCTTTTTACAACCGCCGGTATGCATCCGCTGGTGCCTTATTTATTAGGAGAGCAACATCATAAGGGTAAACGCTTAACCTCGGTACAAAAATGTATTCGGACTGGTGATATTGATGAGGTGGGTGATGATACTCACTTAACTTTTTTTGAAATGCTGGGCAATTGGAGCTTGGGTGATTACTGGAAAGAAGAAGCTATAAGTTGGAGTCACGAATTTTTAACAGATAAAAAGTGGTTAGGTTTGCCAGCAGAAAAATTAGCAGTCACTTGTTTTGCTGGCGATATGGACGCACCTAAAGATACTGAATCTGCCGAGTTATGGAAAAAAATTGGTGTTCCGGAAGAACGGTTGGCATTTTTAGGGAAAGAGGATAATTGGTGGGGGCCAGCTGGCACCACAGGCCCATGCGGACCAGATACTGAAATGTTCTATTGGACAGGCACTGAGCCAGCTCCAGCAAGATTTGACCCTAAAGATAAGCGCTGGGTTGAGATTTGGAATGATGTATTTATGCAATATAACAAGACAGCAGATGGTAAGTATGAACCATTGAAGCAAAGGAATGTAGATACTGGTATGGGATTGGAGCGAACACTAGTAGCATTGAATCAATTGAATAATGTTTATGATACTGATTTATTTAAGCCTGTAATGGATAAAGCTAAGGAGATTTTGCCTACAATTGATGTTAAATCACAACGGATAATTTCTGACCATATAAAGGCAGCTGTATTTTTATTAGCTGATGGTGTACAGCCGTCTAATAAAGATAGAGGTTATATCTTGCGCCGTTTAATAAGGAGAGCGGTAGTTAGCGCCAACATAAATGATATAGATATTGACTCAGAAAAATTTAAATCAATTGCTCAAATAGTGTTAAGTATATATGAGAGTGCTTATCATGAATTTGAGCAAGATGATAAGCTGGTGTATATACTAAATGGCCTATCCCAAGAAATTAGAAAATTTAGGTCAACAATAGAAAATGGTCTTAAAGAGTTTAAAAGACTTGAAGTGGTGGATGGAAAAATTGCCTTTGACTTGTATCAGACCTATGGCTTTCCTTGGGAGATAACCAAGGAATTAGCTGAAAAGCAGGGTAAAAAAGTTGAGGCAGTGGATTTTGAATCAGCCTTTAAAAAACATCAAGATTTATCTCGTACCGCTTCAGCTGGCATGTTTAAGGGTGGTTTAGCAGATCATACGGACGAAGTGATACGTTTGCATACAGCTACACATTTAATGAACGCGGCTTTACGGCAAGTTCTCGGCTCTCATGTTTGGCAAAAGGGGAGTAATATTACAGCCGAACGTACGCGTTTTGATTTTACCCATCCGGAAAAAATGACTGATGAGCAAAAGCAAAAAGTAGAAGAATTAGTCAATAATTGGGTTACCAGGGATTTGCAGGTTAAAAAAGAAATTATGCCACTTGCCGAAGCTAAGAAACTTGAGGCCATAGGTGTGTTTGGCGAAAAGTACGCGGACACGGTGTCTGTTTATACCGTATTCGATCCAAAAACAGATGAAGTGGTTAGCCGAGAATTTTGTGGGGGGCCGCATGTAGAGCACACTGGTGTAATTGGCAAATTTAAAATACTAAAAGAAGAGGCTGTGGCCGCCGGCATCAGGCGTATAAAAGCCGCAGTAAATTCATAGGATTGTATTGTGTTAGTAGATAAAAATAATGTTGGACGTGTTTTGCCAACTAGTCATGTCAAGGCTACTCGCCGCAGTAGGGTACTTATCACACTATTCGTGCTGTGTGTAGTTTCTTTATTGTTTAGTATAATCTTTAAGGTTTGGCCGATAGTTACCATAACCATAAAGCCAGAGATTACTAGTTTAGGCAACCAGCTTGATTTGAAGGTGGATCTAGATTCGCGAGCACCTTTAATTTCAACTAACACTATACCAGGAAGAATTAAAGAACTAGGGGAAGATGATAATCAATTAGCAGAGCAAAAATTTTTAGTGCGGACCATTAATGGAGTAAGCATAGTTTTTTCTAAAGATGACCTTATTATAGTTGCCAAGCAATTATTACTGAAACACGCCCCACCTGACTCAGTTATACTAACTAGCAGTATTTCTATAGACGAGGGTAAGTGGACAGCAAGTGAGGCAGGTAGGGTGTTTCACGGCTCACTTTACTTGGTAGCAAAGTACTACCAGGACCCACCTTTGGCTAATTGGTCAGAAGAGATAATAGGCTTGGATAAAGAAGCTGCTGTAGCACTTTTATCTGAGAAAACAGGCGTGGCCGATGTACAGATCGATATTTATCCTAGTTTTTTGGCTAATCTTAGCAAAAAAATACCAAACTCAAAAGATGATGTAAGGTTAACCCTTGACATAGATTAGAAAACTTCTATACTAGAGTAGCACTTATTTCAATATTAAGGGCTTACCTAAGAGCCTAGGTGAGGCTAAATAGCTTAGGTATATGTCTATAATCTTGAAGTGTTATCTTCAAGTTATGACATATTTATTTTTTATGATTAAACCTTAAATCTAATATTGAGATTAACTAATGGGAGCAGCTAACGAATCAGGATTACAATCTGATGTTCAAAGTAACCCCAAGGGGTTCTTGGAGGTTGAGGGTATAGTGGAGGAACTTCTACCCTCAGCAAATTTTCGTGTCAAATTGGACAATGGTCATGAAATATTAGCTCACTTATCAGGCAAAATGAGAATGTTCAAAATTAGATTATTACCCGGAGATAGGGTTAAGGTTGAGATGACCCCTTATGATTTAAGTAAAGGTAGAATTACATATCGTTTTTAATTTATGAAAGTTCGTGCATCAGTTAAGAAAATATGTGCTAAGTGCCGCATCGTTAGGCGCGGTAAGAAATTAATTGTTATTTGCTCTAACCCAAAACATAAGCAGCGACAAGGTTAATCAAATTTATTTATGGCTCGTATAGCAGGTGTTAACTTACCAAAAAACAAGCGCGTTGAAATAGCTTTAACGTATCTTTATGGTATTGGCTTACCCTTGTCACAGAAAATTTTAAAAGTTACCGAGATAGATCCAAATATCAGAACTGATGATCTTAAAGAGGATCAGGTTAATAGATTAAGGGAGGTTATTGAAAAGAACTATCGAGTTGAAGGTGATTTAAGGCGTGAGATATTAATGAACATAAAGCGCTTAAAAGAGATTGGCGCTTATCGTGGCGACCGTCACGCTAAGAATTTGCCGGTACGAGGCCAAAGGACCAAGACCAACACCCGTACAGTCAGGGGTAATGTTCGTAAGACTATGGGCAGCGGTCGTAAGCCAGCGGCACAAAAGACATAACGCATATGGCAGAAGAACTAAATGATAAAAAAATTAAAGAGGTAGAATCAGTTGCCAAGACAACTGAAACAGC
>CAZRDN010000082.1:0-3449 GCA_964598875.1 uncultured Gammaproteobacteria bacterium | reverse complement strand
CTGATTCTTTTAAACCCAGCTGCTGATTCAAAGATAATCGATTGCCTTTTTTAAAATCAGCAAAGCTGTGGCTCAGGCGAGTTTTTAATAATTCATCCTTGGTGGGATTAAAAAAATCGTAATCAATGCCATTAGTAATGCCTACCAAATGTTTATTTCTTGACTTTAGTAATTTTTCAAAACCCTCACCTTCTGGCCTGTGCTGTATTTCTTGGGCATAGGTCGGGCTAACGGTAGACAACCAGTTGGCCTGTTTTAGGCCTAAACCAAAGATCTTCACGCCTTGCTTTAGCTTGAGTCCAGCCTTAACTAAGGTGTCTTTATCGGCCCAACCCTGATTAGCCAGGTTATGAATGGTTAATAAAGTAGGCGCATGGCTTGATGGCAAAAATGAGGTTACTGCCGAAGCATGCCAGTCATGCAGATGCCAGACATCTGGCTTAAAACCCACTTGCTCAGGCAAGCTAGCGGCCACCTTAGCCACGAACAAGAACCTCTCAGCCTCAAACTGACTGGCAGCAAAAGCATCGCGGCTATCATAAACACCGCCACTGCCTACTATTTTCTTCTGATCTATATAATAAATCTTTATCTTACTACCAGGTAACACCCCCTGGCGTACCGCATAATTTATCATTCCCCCGCCCCAATTAATCTGGGTGTTGATTATCCCTTTAGTAGGATATAACTTTTCCTGATGAGTACCGTAATAACCTGTGATAATAATAATCTCGGCGCCCAGCTTAGCTAAAGCCTTGGGCAGAGCGCCCACCACGTCACCTAAACCGCCGACCTTGGCAATGGGTGTTATCTCTGAGGCTACAAATACTACTTTCATATTATTTTTTCCACTCCACCGAACCCTCAGCTGAGGCTAGAGGGGTTTTAACATCGGCGGCATATCTGTTTAGCTCGGCTATCCTATCCCTGATCTGTGCTGCCCGCTCGAACTCTTGTCGGGCAACGACCAATTTCATTTCTTCTGCCAATTTCTTTACCATTTTATCCACCTCCGCCCGCGGCAATTGCGGCAAACCAGCATCCACCCGCTGACGTATATCCTCATCTTCACGCTGCGACAATTGATCTACCAAACCAGACCGCTGCCAGTCAAAAGCGGTGAACACTATACTGTGATACAAATGTTTGGCCGCTTCCTTAGTGGCTTCACTTACACCAGGACAGGCTAAAACTGTATCATAAAGTTCTTTGGCCCCGCGCTCTATCATTTCTATGCTCCACCAAGGCCTAGCCGAGGCCCACCAATATTGGTCCGAGTGTAAAGCCCTGTCCAATGATTCCCTGACTTTGCTATAACCAGGATCATCCTGTGCAGCAGCGCTAACCGTAGCCAAGGCCAAGTTAGTCAGCTGCCATTGCCTTTTATGAATATCGTTGTCCTCATCATACCACCGAGAGAATGGTTTTTTCTCTTCTAAATCCTTTTCCATTAAAGCCCAGGTTGATGGTTGTGGCGTAATTTCCTGGTGAGGAAAAGACGACAACAATTCCGATATCTTAACCGTGGTAATCTCTGATTGATCATAAATTTCAAATAACAACTGCTCTAACCCGGGGCGATGATGACCAAAAGTCTCACCGTCCATGGCGGTTAATAAATATTCCGGCCTGTGCAATCTTTCACCCAGGCTTTGCATTAAAAGCAAGCCTGTACCAACTTGGCCTGATAAAATTACCCAACTCATACGACGTTCTCGAAAGAAAATGGAAAAATTCTTTAACCCAGAAACATCATAAATACGGGAATAATCTACCTTACCTTGTTCTTTAGGAAAAGATAATTCGTCCACAATAACCCATTTATAGCCTAATCCTGCGATCACACTAGCTAATTCAGAAGACAAGGCCATTTCCGGAGGAAAAAATCCGGCTGGCTGCCAATCATCCCCAAAATACCTATGCAATGTTTCCTCATTTAACCTCACCTGACGCTCAACTTCGGTGGCTGGCAAAAATGGCAATAAAGCATGATATTTGGCCGAACCAGTAAGTTCCAATTGCCCTCGCTGCAACAACTCCCTTAGGCCCTCAATAATATCGTTATAGCCACACGATTCTAATAGTTCTAGCAATACGCCGTTTATATTCATAGTCACCTTAGCCTTGGGCGCAGCTAATAAGCCCTTAACCAGTTTACGATAAGATTCTTCCGCCACCCGCTTTACCCAATAAGGTTTTTGGGTGGGTGGCTGATAAATATGTAAAAAATTTGCCCAAACTAACTTTGACATATATTTTTAAGATGCTGCAAAACGCAAGACCCTTCGATAAATTAATAAATATTTACTAGCTGGCACTTGCCAAGAAAAAGACTGATGCATGCCCTGCTCAACCAATTTGCGCCATGATCCAGGATATTTGAAGTTTACCACTGCTCGCGTAATAGCTACTAATAAATCACGACTATCATAAGTTTTAAAAACAAAGCCATTACCCCGTCGGGAGCGCACACTATAATCTTGAACAGTATCAACTAAACCGCCCGTCGAATGCACTACTGGTATGGAGCCATAACGCAAGCTGATCAGTTGACCCAGGCCGCACGGCTCAAAACGTGAGGGCATTAGGAAGATATCACTGCCAGCATATACCTGGGTAGCACGCTCAGCATCAAACTCCGAGTGAACAGCTACCTTTGTTCTATACTTCTTAGTAGCTTTACTTAAGAGTTGAACATAATGTTTATCGCCACCACCCATAATAACTAATTGCAAATCCTGACGCATCAAAGGTTCCAGAATTTCAAAAATCAGATCAAACCCTTTTTGCTCGGATAATCGAGAAACCATGCCGATCAATGGCACCTTGGCCTTTTCTGGCAAACCAAGGGTACGTTGTAAATATTTTTTATTCTCATACTTGCGATCAAGCGAGGTAATATCATAATTGGCATACAACCCAGGATCGGTCGCCGGATTATAATCACGATAATCCAAGCCATTTATCACGCCGGTTAATTTTTTCTTACGATTTTCTAAAATACGATGCAGATCCTGACCAAAATCCTTAGTCAGTATTTCTTCAGCGTATTGTTCTGAAACGGTGGTGATGAAATCTGTTTGCATAATGGCCCGCTTAGCGAAATTTACCCTTTCCCAGGCTTCTTCGTCCCACCATTCAGGCAAAGCACTGCGCCCGTTATCTTTGAGCTCAGTCGGCACCTCCCACCAATTATGGCCGAATTGAAAAGTTAAATTATGAATAGTAAAAACAGTACGCACTCCACCCAGATAAGCCCCGTGACCGTTCTGCTTATTACGCAACAAATAAGGTATCAAGCCGGTTTGCCAATCATGGCAATGAATGATCTGGGGTGACAATTCAAGTTCAGTCATAGCTGCCAAGACAGCCAAACTAAAAACAAAGAAACGTCGGTTATCATTGGGATCACCGTACATAGGACGATGTTTGCCAAAATATTCCTCCTG
>CAZRDN010000081.1:0-3542 GCA_964598875.1 uncultured Gammaproteobacteria bacterium | reverse complement strand
TAGGAGCCAAAAAGCCTCCGCTTCTTTTTTGCAGCGCCGTTTACGTGTCGGCTATGCCCGGGCAGCCAGATTACTGGATCTACTAGAGGAGCGGGGAGTAATTGGGCCAGGCGAAGGTGCTAAGCCGCGTGAAGTATTGATTAGGCCATCTGGCTTGGAATTTATTGAAGGTCAGGAGGCAGATAATGGGTCGGGAGTTGAGGAAGAAGACACAACAGCAGAGTCGTCAGCTGAAGAGCTTGATGATGAGGATGGCAATAATTAGAATTTAATGGCTCGTTTTACCACCCAAACCATTAAACATTCTGATCCGGCTGGTGATATTCTGCAACAAGCGAGAAAAGAAAGGAATCTTACCTTGCCACAGGTTTCCAAGCGTGTGAATGTGCCGGTGGTTTATTTGGAGGCTTTAGAGGCGGGCGATTGGGAGGCCTTGCCTAGGGGTGATTATGGTAGATATTTTTTAAAACAGTATGCCAGGTTCTTGCAATTGAATGAAGAGGAGTTATTACAGCAATATCCTGGCCCTAATATTGCTAAAATAGTACAGCCGCCAAAACACGCGCCAGTTAATACTTCTAAGACAACTCATCCCTTGCGCCGGGTAATTTTAGTGGCTGTAGCTTTGGCAGTAATAGTGTATTTAGTGATAGCTGCCCGCTCCATTTTTTTACCACCGCAGTTAGAAATAATCAGCCCCTCTATTGATGGCAGTAGTTTTTCACCGAGTGTATTGGTTTCAGGCATCACTAGCCCTGGCACAGAAGTAATGGTGAATAACGAAGCTGTAGCCGTTACCGAGGAAGGACGTTTTACAGTTTCAGTGTCGTTACGCCCCGGCCTCAATACCTTGGTCATAAAAGCTCGCAAAAGCTTAAGTCGGGAAGCGGTGGCAGAAAGGAGGATTTATTATACCCCGCCTAAACCAGAGGAATAGTGCCCAAGAGCCGCTCTTTAAATTGACGGTTTTGCTGGATTGCGATAAGGTAGGTTTGACTTTTAATTTTACCAATTACCAATATGACACCAAGCAAAAAATCAGATAATACCAGTAATGACCGCAGCAAGGCGGCCCAGCTGGCCATTGACCAGATTAAGGAAAAATTCGGTGAAGGCGCGATTATGAAATTAGGCGAAGCACACGCTATGGACGTGGAAGCTGTGCCAACAGGTTGTTTGTCATTGGACATTGCTTTGGGTGTTGGTGGTGTTCCCAGAGGGCGTGTGGTGGAAGTTTTTGGACCTGAGGCCTCGGGTAAAACTACACTGACCTTACATGTAATCGCTTCGTTACAGAGAATGGGCGGAGTAGCTGCTTTTGTGGATGCAGAACACGCGCTAGATCCGGTTTATGCTAAAAAAATAGGCGTTAATATAGATGACCTTTTAATTTCTCAGCCAGATACTGGTGAGCAAGCCTTGGATATTGTAGACACTTTGGTACGCTCTAATGGAGTAGATGTGATTGTAATAGATTCAGTGGCAGCCTTGACGCCTAAAGCAGAAATAGAAGGAGAGATGGGAGATTCACATATGGGTCTTCAAGCGCGGTTAATGAGCCAGGCTTTGCGTAAATTGACCGCTATAGTATCTAAAAGTAAAACCGTGGTTATTTTCTTAAATCAAACCAGAATGAAGATAGGTGTGTTTTTTGGCAATCCGGAAACTACTACTGGTGGCATGGCTTTGAAGTTTTATTCCTCGGTCAGAATAGATATCAGACGCATTGGCCAGATCAAACAGGGTGATAATGTGGTGGGCAATAGGGTTAAGGTCAAGGTAGTAAAAAATAAGGTAGCGCCACCTTTCCAAAATGCGGAATTTGATATTATGTACAACGAAGGTATTAGTTTAGCTGGGGATGCGGTTGATACTGGCTTGCAATATAGTGTAGTCACAAAATCAGGCAATACCTTTAGTTTTGGGGAAAACAAGCTAGGCGTAGGACGAGAGCAAGCTAAGCAGTTCTTGCGTGAAAACCCTAAGGTCAGAGAGGAGATAAGAAAAGCTGTGTGGCAGAAGGTGAAAGAACAAAGGGAGTTGGATAAGTAAGAGGATATTAAAAAGGGGCTTGTTTATTACAAGTCCCTTTTATGAAATTTTTTACCGTGAAACTTCTGGGTAAACAGGCTCATTTTGACGAGCGAAATTTTCACTTTGCTCAATGTTTTTTACTGGTCGACGTCCAGTACCACCACAAACCTTACAATTATGCCCATCTGGCGCTTTGCCATTGTCACAAAAACAGGGTATGGTTTTTTTCAAGACCCTGCTGAAGATTTGTGGAAGATAAGGAAACTCCTTGTTAAACATTGGTCACCTCTTTTTGTTTTGTGTCGTGATATTAACTTAATATTGATATCAGGTCAAGACCTGATGTTATGGTAAAAATAGGGTATAATTTCATTAATATGGAAGAATCATCAAGCAACAACCAGAGGCGGCAACGGGCATGGTTAGGGTTGATTTGGTTTAGTTTGGCAGTTGGGTTATTCTGGCTGTTACAATATTGGTATCAGTACTATATTTACGAGCCAGGTAATTTTGCTGGCGCCTGGATCAGGAGCCATGCCCTAGCCGTCACTACCTTAATCGCCGGCGCCCTTTTTAGTAGTATAGTATTCAAATTCGTACCAAGTTTAGCTGGCCAATGGGTTTGGCGTAGGCGTTTAGGGGTGGCTGGTGCCAGTATGATAGTTTTGCATGTTAGCGGTGTACTTCAGTACGGCTACGCCTTTGATTTGAGCATGTTATTCTTTAGTCTCAACCCTTACCTTAACCCGGTTTTATTTGGTTTGACCGTTTACCCAATACTGATAGCCATGCTTATAACCTCTAGTGATTGGATGGTAAGAAAATTAAAAAAATGGTGGAAGGTAATTCATCGCTTTGTTTATCTAGCGGAAATCGGTATTGTTTTCCACGTGGTATTAATCGGCGGTCCAGTGATGAAGACCGCTCCGGGCTATTTATTGTATATCTTAGGCGGCTTGGTGATTATCGGCCAAATCTATTGGTGGTTCAGGATCTCTCGTTTGCGTAAATTCCGGAACGTCGGTTTTTATATTGGCTTGGGGTTAATATTATTGCTTGGTTTTTTGTATTATTTAATTTAAAAAACCTGGTTCAGCTGAACCAGGTGATAGTTTTGGGCAAATTTTTATATAACCGGTACTTTACCAGTACCGTGGCAATTGGTACATGGCTTTATAGGACCTAGTTTTTCTTTTGGCTTTTTACCTGTACCGTCACAGACTTTGCAGTCCACTTTTTTAATTTCTTTAAATGAGCTAGTTTTTATGCAGCCGCACATATTTACCTCTGCTTGTTTGGTTTGATACCATGAACTTAACGCTTATTTAATTTTTTGTCAATAATAAAACCTCCGCCCAGAGCGGAGGTTTTATTATAATTATTTAAGCTCTTTCCACGTATTGCCCGGTATCAGTATTTATAATTATTTCCTCGCCTTCTTTAATGAATAGGGGGGCGTTAACAGTCAGGCCGGTTTCCAGTGTGATTTGCTTAGTGACATTACCGGC
>CAZRDN010000080.1:0-3579 GCA_964598875.1 uncultured Gammaproteobacteria bacterium | reverse complement strand
GGTTATGAGCCCTTAGCTGTAGAGGTTATAGGCCAGCAAATTGATGAAACCGGTACCAGCTACATCATAAATCGTGGCCAGCAAGATGGCTTAGAGGTTGGCTTAGCCGCGGTGGCTGGTATGGCCAACGAGCAGTCAGCTACTTCTAGTTTGGTTTTGGTGGGTACAGTGAAGCAGGTTGGTGAGCATGTGGCTAATCTTACTTTGGTCACAGCCAGCTCCAGCGAGGTCTTAGCCAAATTAGCCGATGCCCCGACCGGGCAAAGCCTGGCTGTGGGGGAGTATAATTTGGCGGTACGTTTGAATTTTTTGGAAATAGATCAAGCCATCTCAGTGGGTGACGCTGTGGTAACTAGCAACTTAAATCGATTAATTCCTTCGGGTATATTAATTGGCAATGTGACCGCGGTGGAAAAATTAGAAGGTGAGCTGTTTCAGTCGGCTGTGGTCTCACCGCCGGTAGTTTTGGAACAGTTTAGATTTTTATACATTTTAAGACCGGTTAAAACCAGTTAAATGAAATTGATCTATTATTTATTGGGCGGATTTATCTTATTTGTCATTAGGCAGTTTATGGTGCCTATTTGGGGCGGCTGGTCAGATATATTTTTTATAGTACCACCCGTTTTTATTTATTTGTGGCTTAAAGAGGAGGCGGCTTTGATAATAATGATAACAACTTCAATTTTCATAGATCTGATGTTGTCACTACCCCTGCCTTATTACACCTTAGCCAGCATAACCGCCTGGGCAGTTTATTACCTGGCGATTCTGCCTTATTTGTGGCCCAACACTCAATTGACACGCGTTTTGGTTTTTTTGATATGGCTGTTGCTGTGGCGCGCCAGCTATATAGTCTGGTTGCTGATTGGTTGGTTGGTGGATGGTCCAGCCATTAGTTTGGATCAGCCGATTGTTTGGCCATTGTTCGGTTGGTTCATCCTTGGTCTTTGCTTACTTGGTTTAATATTGGCCAGCAAAGCATTGTGGTTTAGATATTTAAATAAAGTCGGTCACCCATAGTATGGTTCGTTCTAATGATCCATTTGCCATTAAAGAGTGGGGTGGCGATATCACTGATCGCGATGTTAAGGGTTGGTCCTGGCGCGTATTTGAAGGCACTTCTTTGGGTGAGGCTGAGGTCGGTAGTTTAAAAAGAGTGATAAGCCAGAAGGCCACACTTTTTATTTTCCTCTTTTTATGGTTGGCCATAAGTCTATTAAGTTTAAGAGTGTTTTGGTTGCAAGCGGTTCAGGGTAAATATTGGCGCAGCGTGGCTGAGGGTAATCGCATTAGGCTGGAAGTGGTGAATCCAAGTCGCGGATTAATTGCTGATTCGGCCGGCAGGATTTTAGCTTATAATGTGGCCAGCTTTCGTTTAGTGGCAGTGCCAGCTGAATTACCGAGCGATGACGTGGTCCGTGAGGAGCTCTTAACTAGCGTATTGAGCGATGTGCCCACCGAGCTGTTATGGCAGGACAATATTACCAAACTGGCTAAAACATCTTATTTGCCATTGGTCATCGCCTCACCTATACCTCATGACTTAGCTTTGAAGATAATGGTTATGACGGGTGAGGGCAGTGGACTGAGAATAGAGCCGACCGCTGAGAGGTTTTATCACAATGGCGAGACTATAGCTCATCTGATTGGTTATGTCGGCCAGGTGTCAGCTGAGGAATATGAAGCCGGTAGTGGTAAATACCAATTAACCGATACCAAAGGAAAGGTAGGGATAGAATCGGTTTATGAGGATTTGTTGCGTGGCCAGCCCGGTGCCAAGGAAGTTGAGGTTGATGCCAGCGGTTTGGAAAGAAAGACCTATGCCACTCGAGCGGCAGTAGCGGGTACGCGGCTCAATCTGACTATTGATAGCCAATTACAGCAAGTGGCTTACGAGGCTTTAGAACGTGCTGTGACCGATAGTGGAGGTAAAGGCGGCAGTGTAGTGGTGATGAGGCCGCAAGACGGAGCTATTAAGGCTTTATTATCATATCCAAGTTATGATCCTAATGTTTTCACTTCAGCTAGGAACTCGGAGACCATAGCTAATTTATTGGCTGATAGTAAGTACCCGTTATTCAACCGTTCCATCGGTGGCGAGTATGCGCCAGGCTCTACTATCAAGCCGCTGGTAGCGGCAGCTGCTTTAGAAGAAGGGGTGATCACGCCAAGTACAAGTTTCATGAGTAGCGGCGGGGTTTATGCCGGGGCACAATTTTTTGCTGATTGGAAAGCAGGCGGGCACGGCCTGACCAATGTGTATAAAGCCATTGCCGAATCAGTCAACACTTTTTTTTATCTGGTAGGGGGCGGCAGTACCGACAGGCTGGGTTTAGGTATCACCAGACTGTCTGATTATTTCATGCGTTTTGGTTTGGGTAAATTAACCGGTATAGATTTAGCCGGTGAGAGGTCGGGTTTTGTACCCACGCCCCTATGGAAACAAGAAACCTTTAATGACAGGTGGTACCGAGGTGATACTTACAATGTTTCGATTGGCCAAGGAAATTTATTGGTCACGCCCTTGCAGTTGGCTGTGGCTTATTCGGCCATAGTGACCGATGGCAGGCTGGTGCGGCCATATTTAATAGATTCAGTTGTCTACCCAAGTGGTGAAGTTAGCCCTTACCAGTCACTGGCCGCAGGTGAGATAAAATTAAACTCCGATACTTTGGAGGTGGTCAGGCAAGGCATGCGGCAAACAGTTACCAGCGGTAGCGCCCGCTCTTTATCCACTTTAAGCTTGCCTGTAGCTGGTAAGACAGGTACAGCGCAAACAGGTACCACTACAAATACCCATGCTTGGTTTGCGGGTTTTGCCCCAGCTAACGATCCCGCTATAGTCGTAGTTGTTATGATTGAATTTGGTGGTGAAGGCTCACAAACAGCCGTGCCGGTGGCGCGTGATATTTTTAACTGGTATAGCAGCCAATCAGTCAATTAAGCCAGGTTGCATAGCTTGACATCTTGGCCCTAGGGCAGTATCTTGAAGCCATAAGATTAATTGCTTAATAAGACCGCGTTTGTTTAGTACAAGCGATGTTTTCCTGGCTCGAGTAGAGCCAGATTCGTTATTAATAAGTTATATATGTCGCCAGACGGGCAGAAATATTTAACAGCTGAAGGTTTAGCCAAAGTAAAGAACGAGCTTAAGGAACTCAAAACCATTAAACGGAAAGAGATAGCTTTGCGTATTCAGGAAGCGAAGGAGCTGGGCGATTTAAGCGAGAACGCAGAATATGCCGAAGCTAAGACTGAGCAGGCTTTTATTGAAGGTAGGATTATTGAACTGGAGAATACTCTTAAGAACGCTGTGGTCATTAGCGAATCGTCCAACACTGACAAAGTTAGGGTTGGTTCTAGCATGAAGGTGAAAGTCGGTCAGCAAGAAACAAATTTCACTATTGTGGGTTCAAATGAAGCTAACCCTTCCCAAGGGCTCATTTCCAATGAGTCGCCCTTGGGGCAGGCTTTGCTCGGGCATAAGGTGGGCGATGAGGTGGAGGTTACCATACCAGCCGGCGTGGTCACTTATAAGATTTTATCCATTAGTTAGTTTGGCGATGGTTTTACAAA
>CAZRDN010000079.1:0-3608 GCA_964598875.1 uncultured Gammaproteobacteria bacterium | reverse complement strand
GCCGCTGTTATAGCCTTTTATAGATGGGCTCAATTTAAGTATCATCAAAACTTAGCTACCAAAACCATTACCTTATGGCTAGCCTTCCCCACTTCACTATTTTTAATATCCGCCTATAGCGAATCCACCTTCGCTTTACTGCTGGCTCTTACTTTATTAGCGGTTCATCAGCGGAAATGGTCCAGGGCGGCAATATGGGCTTGTCTGGCTAGTGCTACCAGACCAGTTGGTATTATGCTTTGGCCGTGGCTGCTTTATGTTTGGTGGCGAAACGAACAACCACATAAACCTAAGATAAATTTTTGGTTAATACTTCTACCTCCCTTAGGACTGATCATCTTTTCCTTGTACTTGTGGCAGACAACTGGCGATGCCTTAGCCTGGTTACACCAGCAATCAATGGCCCAAAGGCACTTGCAATCGCCTATTGATCTGATAGCCAGTTATTTATACATATTATTTACCGGCGGTCGCTACTGGCTGATTCATGTGGGCGAGATTGCCTCCTTGGTTTTTGCTGGCTGGTTGTTAAAACGATTGTGGTCACAGAATATTAGCCAAGCCCTACTGACTTTGGGGCTGCTTTTGCCTCCACTTTTTACCGGCATACTCACTAGCTTCCCCCGTTTTGTCATAGTGGCCCTGCCTCTCTTCCTAGCTTTGGCTAAAGTAAATAACCGCTACCTGATTTTTGGCTATTACACTGTGGCCATTTCCCTTTTGATAATGGCGGTTTTTAATTTTGTCACTTGGCGTTGGGTCGCCTAATTGATTTAAATAATAAAAATTATAGGCCACTTTATTAAGTGACCTATATAACAGAAATAACAGTCCAAATTATAAGCTTATTATATCGCCGTCCGGATTATGAACCGGACAATCTAAAGCTGGAATAGCCTCAAAATTGTGTACTGGACAAAGGTTGCTTATATGATAAACACCTTCTTTGTGATTCCAACCATCGGGCGGCGGATTTTGACAATCACAGATTTTGGGACAGGTGCATTTTTCTTCTGTTGGTTTTATTTGTGTTTTATTATCCATCAGTAATACTCCTAATTTATTTGGTTAATAAATTACTACTAAACCATTGGATTGTCAAAAGGTTTCGCTTCTAACCTAGCTCCTGTTATAATAAAACCATGACAGAACCAGTGAAAAAATTAAGAATTGGCTGGTTTACCTTTAGTTGTTGTGAGGACAGCACTATTCTCTTCACTGAACTAATGAACGAGCACTGGCAAGAATGGAAAAAGTTGTTTGATATTCGTCATGCCCGCGTTTTACAATCAAAAAACGTCCTAGACGAAATGGATGTGGCTTTTGTGGAGGGTGCCCTAGCTTCACCAGAACATGAAGCCAAACTAAAAGAGATCCGCAGTAAATCAAAAAAACTTGTGGCTATCGGCGCCTGCGCCGTAATGGGCCTGCCCAGCGCACAGCGTGACCAGTTTGATGAAGCCAGGCTTAAGGAAATAGAACCCATTCTAGCCCGCTTTGCCTATATGCCTCATGTAAAAAAATTGTCTGATGTGGTAAAGGTTGACGCTGCTGTGCCAGGCTGCCCTATGGATGAAAAAAAATTCATGGAAGCTCTAAATAACCTGGTTAAAGAATTCGGCTTAAGTTAATTTATGCACCAAATAGACCTATCATTAACGCGTGAACTTACCAAAGTTGAGGGCTCAGCCACTTTAGACGTGGTCATAAAAAACAGCCAGGTAGAGAAGTGTCAGTTTGCCATTACCGAATACAAACGGTTCTATACCCAAGCAATGCGGGGCAAACCGTATAAAACAGTGCCCCAGTTATTAGCTAGAATTTGTGGTACTTGTTCTAACGCACATTTAATGTGCAGTATAGAGGCTTGCGAGCATGCCCTTGGGATAACACCCACTAAGCAGACACAGCTGCTTAAAAAACTCACCATGTACGGTTTGAATATTCGCGACCACGCCCTGCACCTTTATCTATTTGCTCTGCCTGACATGTATGGCAAAGATTCCTTTTTATCTTTTGATGAGAACGATCCAGAACAACATCAGATCTTACACGATGCTTTTGCCATTAAGGGAGCCGGGAACTATCTTTCCATAATCATTGCTGGCCGCAGTGTACATGCCCTGCACCCATCTATTGGCGGCTGGTTACATTTTCCCAAAGAAGAAGAGATCAAGGAAGCTATTACCAAACTGAAAGAAGTTCGGCCGGCTGTCTTGCGCACTATAGAAAGATTTGCTAATTGTAATTTTCATTTTGACCGTAAAACTCATTTCATGGCCTTGGCGGCTAATCCTTTTAGTTATTTAGAAGGTCGCATTATCAGCGACACTGGCTTAGATATACCGGAAAGTGATTTTAAAGAACATCTAGAGCACGTGGTGATTCCCTATTCTGAGGCCTCAGGCTATACCTTTGAGGGCTCGTCCTATATGGTGGGAGCCTTGGCTAGGATTAATCTGGCTAAGGATAGCTTGCATGCCAATACTAAAAAAGACGCGGCGCAAGCCTTAGCTCGTTTTCCCTCAACTAATATATTTGATAATAATCTGGCCCAGGCTATAGAAATTTTGCACTGTTTAGACCACTCTATTGATATTCTGGAAAATGAGAAATTTACAGCTGAAGAAATCATCAAGCCTCAGCAAGCTTCTGGTATTGGGGTGGGCGTAATCGAGGCTCCTCGCGGCACTCTTTATCACCGTGTAGCCATAAACGACAAGGGAAATATCGTGGAAGGTGAAATTGTAGTGCCAACCGGACAAAATCAAATCAACATTGAACAAGATATGGCCAGGCTTATTCAAGAACTCCTACCGCAAAATCCGGATAAAGAAAAACTCCAGCTCGAGCTGGAGAAGCTAATTCGCGCCTATGACCCCTGTATGAGCTGTGCCTCCCACTTCCTTACTTTAAATATTGAGGCAGATAAAGCTTAATTTTTTCTACCGCTTCCGACTCTGTCAAATCTGGTGGCAAACCAATAATCGCAAACGGTGGTAGTTTGCCTACTTTGGTGCGTAATTCAAGCTCAGTCTTCAAATCAAAATCATGCATGGTCACCAAAGGGCCTGAGGCAAAATCACTTAAGGCAGTAAAAACCTTAACCTGATCCAGGCCCCTTACTGTATCAACTATTATCAATCTATCTTTGTCAGGCCATTCATCCAGCGGGTCCTGGATGATGAAATCAGCTTCAGGGAATTCCTTAATTAATAAAGCTTTGAGCCTAGGTGCTAAAGAATCCTCAGCTAAATCCTGATTACCAAACAACCAAACTTCTGGCCGCGACATGATCAAATACCCTGATTAGCTAAGGCCAAATGTTTTTTCGTGTAATGCTCCAACCAACGCGACTTAGCCTGGTCTATCACTTCGCACGGCACTTGCCAGTGCATAGTTATAATGTCTCCGACCTTGGGATTGATCATAATATCATCTTCCAGCTTTCTAGCTATGGTAATTTTTTCTTCATCAGCTAATACTAATTTATTATCTTCTACCTTCAGCGGACGACGGCTAACTATCATACTGGGGCCCGACATCTCCTCAATTCTTCCCCAGCTCACTCGACATGAATCCTTACTTTCCAGGGTTTGATGGCTTTG
>CAZRDN010000078.1:1453-3625 GCA_964598875.1 uncultured Gammaproteobacteria bacterium | reverse complement strand
ACGACGGTGCAGCAAGGTCATAAATTTATATCTTGTGGTAAATAGCGCTAAGCGTTAAACTGTTATATATTAATCTTTTCTAAGTGTAGCATGGGTACTCTTGTCATTGAAGGCGGGCAACCGTTAAAAGGTGCTATTAGCGTGCCGGGCGCAAAAAACGCTGCTACGCCTATTTTAGCTGCCAGTCTATTAACGTCCGACGAATTAATAATAAACAATGTACCGGAGATTTCAGATGTCGGACGAATGTTAGATTTGTTGAGACAGCTGGGGGTAATGGTTAAAAAGAACGGTAACCAAGTAAGTTTACAAGCCAGCCAGGTTGAAGCCAAGCAGCTTGATAAATCATTGGTTAAGGGTATGCGTTCATCGGTTTTGATGTTTGGCCCGCTTTTAGCTCGTTTAGGAGAAGTAATCTTGCCTGAACCAGGAGGATGTATTATTGGCAACAGACCACTTGATTCACATTTACTGGGGCTACAGCAGTTGGGTGTAACTGTGGGCATTGAAGGTGAAAGTTATCATCTAAAAACTAATAAATTGACCGGCACCAGGGTGGTTTTACCGGAATTTTCCGTGACAGCTACAGAGAATTTAATAATGGCAGCCACTTTAGCCGAAGGTGCGACTGTGATTGAGCTGGCGGCCGCTGAGCCTCATGTACAGGATTTATGTAGATGTTTAGTGGCTATGGGAGCTAAGATTTCTGGCATAGGTACCCATCATTTAGTCATAGAAGGCGTTGATAAATTACATGGCGCTACACATAATTTAATTCCCGATCCAATAGAAGCCGGCACCTGGGCAGTGTTGGCAGCGGTTTCCAGAGGCGAATTAACCATTGGTCCGATCATTCCGACCGATCTAGACTTAGTGTTACTCAAACTAAAACAGATTGGTGTGATGTTTGAAATTAATAAAGATAGTTTGAAAGTGAAAGCCAGTAGACAGTTAAAAAACTTTAAACTTCAAGCCATGCCTTACCCGGGATTCCCCACGGATCTGCAAGCACCCTTTGCGGTTTTGGCTACCCAAGCCACAGGTACATCATTAATACATGATCCTATGTATGAAGGCAGATTAAGCTATGTTGGTGAGTTAGTGAAGATGGGGGCTAATGCTATGATAGCTGATCCCCATAGGGTCATAATCAGTGGACCTACGCCACTTTACGGTCGGGAAATACGTTCATTTGATTTGCGAGCAGGCGCCACCGTGATAATCGCTGGATTAATTGCCCAAGGAGAGACTTTAATTGATGGTGTGGAGGTGGTTGATAGGGGGTATGAACGTTTGGATGAAAGATTGATGGCAGTGGGGGCTAAACTAAGGCGACTTTAGTTTTTGACCAGGATTAGTGGCCATGTTACACTCATTTGAAGTTGGACCAAGTTTCCATATATAGCATGAATATAACTCCACCAACAGTCAGCCCACAGAACCCTCGTTTAGCCAAACGAGCCTTGCCACCGACTCTGGTGGTAATTTTTGTTATTTTGTCATTTGTCCTTGGTTATTTTTCTGCCCAAACTTCGGATAAAGAAATAAAAGGCAGTGGTCAGGTTACTGGTACTTATGACGAAGCCCCGCCTTATTTAGTTAAAGATGTTGATTTCCAACTTTTTTGGGAAGTATGGGATTATATCCATCGTAATTCATTCAGCCGACCCCTAACTGACACTAAGCTTTTTTATGGTGCTTTGGCTGGTATGGTAGCAGGGTTGGATGACCCGTATTCTATTTTTATGAATCCAGATGTGGCGCAGGAATTTAACAATGAACTTGAAGGAACTTTTGATGGCATAGGCGCAGAAATAGGTATCCGTAATAATAATTTAGTGATCGTAGCCCCGTTATCATCTACTCCGGCCGAGAGAGCTGGTTTGAAGGCAGGAGATAGGATTTTAGGCATTGATGGTATAGATACTACTGGTATGGCGGTTGATTATGCGGTTACTTTGATTCGGGGAGAGCGCGGTACACCAGTGGTGCTGACCATTTTATCCAACGGTGAGACGGAGGCTGAAGAAGTTAAGATCTTCCGAGATAAAATAACCATTCAGGTTGTACAAAGCGAATTAAAGACAACGTCTCAAGGAGACAAAATCGCGTACATCAAGGTTGTACATTTTGCCCATGATACTGTTATGAAATTAAGAGAAGCTTGGCAGA
>CAZRDN010000078.1:0-1443 GCA_964598875.1 uncultured Gammaproteobacteria bacterium | reverse complement strand
TTCGAGAGGTGCCGAGTCGATTATACTTGATTTAATAAACAATCCAGTGGGATTTTTAGACCAGGCGATTGCTCTATCTAGTCATTGGGTTGCGAGCGGTGTAGTGGTAAAAGAGAAGTTACCTGAACAAGATTATCATGATTATCGTAGTTTAGGCCCAGGAGATCTAGCTAGTACACCGACCATCGTGCTAGTTAATGGTGGCTCCGCCTCAGCTTCGGAGATAGTGACTGGCGCTTTACAAGATTGGCAATTAGCTACCGTGGTCGGCGAGAAGACCTTTGGCAAGGGCTCGGTCCAGGATTTACAGGAATTTCCTGATGGTAGTGCGGTGAAGCTGACAATTGCCAAATGGTTTACACCTCAGGAGCGTTCTATTGATTTAACAGGTTTAACGCCGGATATTGAAATAGTTAGGAGTAGGGAGGATATTGAGGGTGACAAAGATCCGCAACTAGCTAAGGCTGTAGAACTGTTGACCTCTGGTAATTAGATTTATGCGGCGGCGTTACCGCGTGGTTTTAGTAGGGGATGTTCAGGGAGTTAATTTAAGGTGGCAGATTAAGGAGTATGCCCAGGAGCATGAATTGGGAGGTTGGGTAACTAATTTGCATGACGGTAGGGTAAAATTAGAATTGGAAGGTGAAGAGAAAGTAGCTGGACAGGCGGTACATTGGATAGTATCTGAGGGCGCAGGTGTAGCACAGGTTAAATCAAATGAACTTGAAGTTATAGAGGCCTTAAACGAAACAAGTTTTTGTATTATCAAATAATTATGCAGGTAATATTTATTCAAGATGTAGCTGGAGTAGCTAAGCGTAATGCGGTTAAGGAAGTGGCTGAGGGTTTTGCCTTAAATTATTTATTACCCCAGGGCTTGGCGGTGCGGGCTACACCGGAAAAAATACAAGCCTTGAACGAGCATAAGGAAAAATTAACCAAACAGGCTGCACAGGATGAAGTTAAGGCGCGACAGTTGGCTAGTAACATAAAAGATAAAAACATAGTTATTAATAAGCCAGCGTCTAGTACCGGCACTTTGTATGCCTCGGTCACACCACAGATAGTAGCGGAGGCCTTAAAGGAACAGCATCAGGTTAATTTGTTACCTGAACAAATTCTAGTGCCGTCTCATATTAAAACCATTGGCTTACACCAGATAAAAGTTAAACTAGCAGATAAGATCGATGCTTTTATAAATCTGCAAATTAATGCCACATAAATTATGGCCAAGACTAAATACATATTCGTAACTGGCGGCGTTTGTTCTGGTTTAGGCAAGGGCACAGCTATGGCTGCTATAGGCGCTATTTTGAAGGCGTCTGGCTTTACTGTGACCGTTATGAAGATGGACCCCTATTTAAATATTGATCCAGGCACCATGTCCCCTTATCAGCATGGTGAAGTTTTTGTAACAGATGATGGCTATGAAGCTGATCTTGA
>CAZRDN010000077.1:0-3636 GCA_964598875.1 uncultured Gammaproteobacteria bacterium | reverse complement strand
CTCATAACCTACTGGCGCCGGCAGATCTATCAAACTGCGTAATTCAGTATTCTCGCTTTGCAAAGCTTCAGTAGTTGACTGCCGTGCCAACAATTCAGCTACCTGGTGTTTTAAATTTTCATTCTCTTCGCTTAGCTGCGAAATTTGCCGAAAACGCTGGAACCAATTACCAGCACCCGAGCTTACTTTTGTAACCTCGCCTAGCCACGGTTGCGTGAGATTTTGGATTGTTCTACCAAGCGGGCTGAGAATAATTACAAAAATAAACACCAAGACCAGGAGTAAGATGAACACTCGCCTGAGATTGCTCCCCATATCTTTACTTTATTTACCTTGGGTAGATGGCAAAAGCAGATCCTTGGTTGCCTCCACATCTTCAAGTACCACACCAGTCCCCCTGACCACAGCTGTCAAAGGATCATCTACTACCTGCACCGCAATGGATAATTCCTGTGTTAAAAGCTTGTCCAGGTTTTTGAGCAGGGCACCACCGCCACTCATATACACGCCGCGTTCATAGATATCAGCCACTAATTCTGGCGGGGTGCTTTCAATAGTATTACGGATATTCTCCACCATCATTTTCAGTATCTTACCAATAGCCTCCCTGATCTCGGCATCGGTCACACCAACCTCACGCGGCAAACCGGTCATCAGGTCGCGTCCTCTCATTTTCATTTCCAAGGGCTTAGGTAAGGGAGTGGCTGAACCAATCTTCATCTTGACGTCCTCAGCCGTCCTTTCCCCTACTAATAAGTTAAAATGCTCGCGAGCATAGTGAATTATAGCCTCGGTCAACTCATCGCCTGCCACCCGCATTGACTTGGACATCACCACCCCGCCCAAACTAATAACAGCCACTTCCGTAGTGCCACCACCAATATCAATCAATAAATTACCTGAAGCATCCCGTACAGGAATACGCGCACCTAAGGCCGCAGCCATTGGTTCTTCTATTAACAAAACTTCACGCGCGCCAGCTGATAGGGCCGCATCTTCTACTGCTTTGCGCTCTACCTCTGTAACATCCAACGGAATACCAATGACCACTCGCGGGCGGGGCGCCAAAGCAAAACTCTCACGATGAATTCTATCTATGAAATACTTCAGCATCTTTTCCGTCACTTCAAAATCAGAGATTACGCCATCGACCAATGGTCTGGTAGCCACAATATGTGACGGAGTCTTGCCCAACATTTTTTGAGCATCAGCTCCCACCGCCACAATTTGATCACTTCGGGTATTAACAGCCACTACTGATGGCTCATTAATAATAATGCCCTTATCTTTTACAAAGACTGAGGTATTGGCTGTACCTAAATCAATACCTATATCTCGGGAAAGACGCGAACGTAAACTAGTGAACATGTCATTAGTTTAACTATTGCCAGCAGTCGTGTCCAGTATTATTACTGAACACTAAACTTGCTCAAAATTTCATCGATGGTTAGTAGGTCTGTCTTGTCTGATTTTCTAGACTTAACTTCAATTTTATCCTCTGTCTTTTCGCTAACCACCAAACGCCAAGGCAAACCAATGATGTCGGAGTCATTAAACTTAACTCCAGCCGACTCATTGCGATTGTCATATAACACCTCAAAGCCGGCACTCATTAATTTTTCATATATCTTATCGGCTTGTTGGGTAACTTTTTCTGATTCGCTCAATCTTAGGAGATGAAATTTATACGGCGCTACCTCTTCGGGCCAGATTATACCGGACTTGTCATTATGTACTTCAACTATCGTTCCCATAACCCTACCCGGACCTATACCATAAGACGCCATGATGACCGGATGCTTATTACCTTTTTCGTCCGTATAAAATAATCCTAAGCTGTCTGAAAACTTTGTACCTAATTTAAATATATTACCGACCTCTACCCCCTTAGCCACAGCTAATTTACCACCCTCACAATTAGGACACTTATCCCCCGCTTCTGACTGGGCCACCTCTTTATTTTGGGCATATTTACAAGCTGAACAATAGATCAGATGATCTTCGCCAGCCTCAGACAAAACCTGAAATTCGTGGCTATACTGCTTGGTAAAAGCTCCGCCCGAGGCCTCTACCACCATAGCATCCAGAGAGCAGCGTTCAAAAATCTTCAAGTAAGCCTGCTTAACTACTTCATAATATTTATCTAAATCAGCTTGATCAGTATGAAAACTGTATAAATCCTTCATGACAAACTCACGCATTCTGATAATACCGCTCTTAGCCCGTGGCTCATTCCTGAATTTGGTCTGGAATTGATATACGGCTCGCGGCAAATCACGGTATGAACTGATAAAACGTTTGGCTATTTGAGTAATAGCCTCTTCATGAGTCCAAGCCAAACCAACTGTCGGCTCTCCTTTAGACTCAACCATTTTAAACATGATCTCTTCAGTAGTTGTCCATCGGCCAGTCTTTTCCCATAGTTCCTTGGGCTGCATGGCTGTCATTACCATTTCTTCCCCACCGATCTTATTCATCTCCTGCCTAATAATTTCTTCGATTTTTTTAACCACCCTAAAACCCAAGGGCAGAAAAGAATAAACCCCGGCCATATGCTTATCAATAAAGCCGGCCTGATTTAAAAGCCTGGCATTAATGGAGGTTTCCTCAGCCGCCACTGATCGTGAGGTCTTGCTGAAAAGTTGTGTTTGTAACATAAGGCTAATTTATCAAACTATTCGGCTTTATTCAAATCAATTCTGGGGTCATAAATAATTTATCGACACAGCTGGGGGACATGGATTCGAACCATGATTACTGCGTCCAGAGCGCAGCGTCCTACCATTAGACGATCCCCCAGCTCTGCCGACAAAATTACAACTCGCTCGGAGTATAATTAAATATGGAGAAAAAATCAAGCCCTTTATTCAACTACTCGCCCGCCAAATGTTGTTAAAACATTAGATAATAGATCGCCACCGGCTGGCGCTTCGTCTGCTCTGCTTTGTAATTTTAATTTGGCATTGAATACCGTCGACATGGCCTGCTCAATCACTGCTACTAACTTAGGTTCTTTCACGCGCTCCAAGTGTAATTGATAAGAAAAAGCCACTGTTAAAGTGTTACCCTCCAATTTAATAGGCCGGGCGACAGACAATATAAAGGATAAGGAATGATTATATTCCCTTAAGCCCGCCACTACTTCCGGCCAACGCTCAATTATGATCTCCAGAGTAGTATCACCAACCGCAACTTCCGGGTTATGATTCGCTGTTTTATCAAGCTTAACCTGAGTCTCTGGCTTAGGCTGATCACCCTCTAACAAGGCTCCGTTGGTATTGGTGGTTGTTATATCCACAATGGCCAATTCCAGCGGTAATTGCCAAATCTCACTTGAGCGCCAACTGTTCTCCACCTCCAACCAACGCTCTAGTATGGTTTGCAAACGATTGTGTGTTAATTGCTGGCTCAATTCCATTAGCCTTGATTGGAATTCAGGTAACATATCAGACCTAGCTTCATCAGCTAATTTACCACCCAACTTAATAAGCAGCATTTTTCTCAACAGGCTCAGTACCTGATGAAAAAAATTAAGCTATGACGCCACCATGCTCCAGGAAATAATTGTTCAATACAACGGCCGATTTATTAACCGCAGCTATTAAATGGTGTATAAAGTAAGTCGCCTGGGCAATA
>CAZRDN010000076.1:0-3661 GCA_964598875.1 uncultured Gammaproteobacteria bacterium | reverse complement strand
AACTGGTGCAGCTTTCGGCGCTGCCCAGGACAGATCCCCACCCCTGCTACCAAAGCAAAACATCTCATCCTTGTGATGGGATGATTTGCTTTAATTAAGGCCTCTAGTACAAACGTGATATAATGTAATATGTTAAGCTAATTCAGGAAGGAGGTGAGCAACATGTTAGGACATAATACGGGCCTACACATGGTAACCTGGATTTTAGTAATAATCGGTGGTTTAAACTGGTTATTGTTCGGCTTATTTGGCTGGGATGTGGGTGCACTTTTTGGTGGCATGGATACAATCATTGCCAAAATCATCTACATACTTGTAGGCTTAGCAGCTGTTTATGAGTTAACCTGCCATAAAAAAACCTGCAAACTGTGTGAGGGTAAGAATAGTACCCCCGCGCCGACAGCAGCTAGCATGTAAAATAAAGGTATAGTTACGCAATTAACCTCCTGAATTACCAAGGGGGTTAATTGTTATTTGTCGACAGAGTATAAAATAGCTACAATAAAATCATAATATCCTTACCTAAATTACTATGTACTTAACCGTTCATGGCGCGACCGCCATGCTAATTGCCAAAGCCGTGCCTAACCCGCTGGTGGCCTTTTTAGCTGGATTGATTTCACACTTCGTTTTAGATTTCATTCCCCACGGCGACGAACATCTTTTAAAAAAACATTTTACCCGCGGGCAAAATTTACGGCGCTTAGTTGGCGCTGCTACTTTAGATGGCTTGATCTTATTAGGTTTCTTAGCTATCTATCTCTGGGTAGGGCCAATAGTCTCACCCGCTACCATATTCGCCAGCTTATTAGGCGCCCTACTGCCAGATATCCTGCAAGGTATTTACTTCGTGACAGAATGGAGCTGGCTTAAACCATTTCAAAAATTCCACCTGGGTATACATAACGCTTCCGGCCACGACCTTAATTGGCACCAAGGTTTAATGGTCCAATGCCTAGTATTAACAGCAGTTTGGCTACTGATAATGTTTTAATTTTTATAACTGGCGGTAGATAATTTAATAGTGGACTTATAGTTTCGGGGGTTAAATTTCCTTGTTTTTTATTAATATTAAATTTATAACGTGAAAATATTAATCTTAAGTGGCTATTTATTAGCCGCTCTGTTAAAGTTAAATAAATACTAAATAATAACGATCATTTACAAAAATAAGGAGTTGTTATGTTAACCATAGTTATTCTAGGTATACTCGTATACCTGGCCCTAATGGTGGCCATATCAGGCCACGCTAACGCTGCGTCTTTCACGCTCTATCTCCACCGTCAACTTACACACGGCTCAGTTAAATTTAAAAGCTGGCTATCAATCACCATGCGCTTATGTATCTGGCTTCATGCCGGGGTTAATCGTTGCCAATGGGTGGCAGTTCATCGCTACCACCATAGAACATCAGACACACCTGATGATCCTCATACACCAACAGAGCATGGCTTATTCTGTCTACCACCAAATAAGATGGCAAAACGCCAGCCTCGTTGGCCGCTTCAACTTATTTGCCCACAAGGCTTTGGTCTATTTTGGACCAACTTATCTCAGTATTTAAAAACCGCCCACAATCCGGCAATAGTGGAAAAATATGGCAAGATTGCTCCAGACAATTTAGAGCGACTCATCACTGGTCGCTTATTCTGGCTCGGCCCATTTGTTTTAACACCCCTACTTCATGCTATCTTATGTGGTAGCATGTTCTACCTGATTGGTTATAGCCCTTGGTGGGGCTTATTAGCTGGTCCGTTAGCCATGACCATATTGTTGGTTTGGACAATTTACGGTCAAGCCTACATTAACAGCTACGGACATTCCGCACCTGAGCGTAACAAGCGCACTCATGATTTCAGCCGCGATCTCCGCGGCTCCTGGTTGAAGAACTTTATCTTGAACTTACTCACAGTGGGCGAGCAAATTCATCACGGTCATCACCAGAATCAACGAAGTTGGAACTTCGGCCCAAACGATTTAGGTGCAACCTATATCAAAATACTGTGCTTTTTCCGCCAGGCGCAAGTCAGCAAATTACAGCCCATAACTGTATAACATAGCTACCACAATTTTGGTGGTAACATAATTAGACTCTGCCTTAAATTAAGGCTAGCAAAGACAAAAATCATGCCAACTTAAAAACCCCGTCCAATAATTTGCGACGGGGTCTTATTTATTACTACTTCGGTAAAACTTGGCGGCTTCTTCTGGGCTAACTGGATTCACCACCACGCCAGAGCCGATTTCTACCCCTGCCCAAGCACTGCCCCGCGGGGTGATTTTTATATATAAATGTTGATCCTCGTCATGCACCACCTGATGGAAATAATAATTATAAGAAAGCTTTAAATCTCGCACTACTTTTTTGACAATCCTTTGTAAGATCAAGGCAATTGAAGCTCTTTCCTGGCTTGATAGATTAGTCACATTATCCAAATGCCTCTTAGGCATCACCCAAACCTCATAATTATAAAGTGAAGCGTAAGGTGCAAAAGCTATCACATTATTATCTTCATATATTTTACGATTGCTCTTGCCCTCCTCTTTTATGACATCACAATAAACGCAACGGCCGGTTTTTAGTTTATAAGCCTGAACCCGTTGCGATTTATCCAGAAGATGTGGCGGAATAAATCCGGTAGCAAATATCTGGGAATGAGCGTGCTGCAAAGATGCTCCGGCCCGGCCGCCGTTATTTTTGAATATCAGTATATACTCAAGTTTATTATTAGCCATCAGTGATTTAGTTCTAATGGCATAAACTTCCAATATCTGCTCAATTTGCTTCAAGGATAGGTCCTCCAGCTGTAAACTATGGTCCGGAGTTTCCACCACCACCTCTTGAGTACCATAGGCCTTGGCGTTATCCAGAGAAACAGCCGGATATTTATTTTTTAAAACCACGATCTGCCAATTCTTCTTACCACCTATGACCAATAATGCACCGTTAAGCTTGAGCCGTGGTGGGCAAAATACGCAATCTTCTTTCTTTACCGCCTGGTTTTTTTGCGCTAAATCAAAATTCACATCTCGTCCGTGCGGCCTAGATAAGCGCCGAGGAGCGATGATGACATACTTATCTTGAATATAATCTTTTCTGACTTCAGACTTTATTGGCATATTTTCCTGTAGAGCTTAAGGTATTCCCGAGCGGCTGCCTGCCAAGATGAGTTACGTGCCTGCCCGCGGCGTCTAACTAGTTCTAGTTTAGCATGATTATTATATAACTCTAACGCCCTACCTATCGCCTTTTTTAGGGCGGGAACATTATAGGCCTTGAAAACTAAGCCCGTGCCATTTTTAGAATCGGCATCTATCACAGTGTCCTTTAGCCCGCCCACAGCCCTGACTATGGGTATCGCCCCATAGCGCATAGCTATCAGCTGGCCTAAACCGCATGGCTCAAAACGCGATGGCATTAGGAAAAAATCAGACGAACCATATATCAAATGGGCCAGCCTTTCATCAAAACCTATCCTACAAGCTGACCAGCCCTTATAACGATTGGCTAATTTTTGTAAATTCTCCTCAATCGCTGGGTCACCTAGACCCAAGGCCGCCAACTGTAATTGGTGTTTTTTTAAATAAGGCTCAATGGCCCTTACTAAGAGATCTAATCCTTTTTGATAAGTCAGCCTGGTGACTATACCTAAAAGTGGGG
>CAZRDN010000075.1:0-3917 GCA_964598875.1 uncultured Gammaproteobacteria bacterium | reverse complement strand
GCAACGTAATATTCCGGTTAACTATGCCCGTATGATGCGGGGCAGCCAGGCAGTGGGTGGAGCCACCAGTAATTTACCTTTGCGTTTGTTACAGGCCGGCGTCATTCCCATAATTTTTGCCATCTCTGTTATTTTATTCCCCACCATGATCGCCCAGTTCTTTGTCCGCTCACAATCTGATTGGTTGGTACAAGCCGCTGAATTTACCATTCAGCTTTTCCAAAATCAGCTGTTTTACGCCCTGGCTTATTTTGTTTTGGTCTTTGGTTTTACTTATTTCTATACAGCAGTCATTTTCAAACCAGATCAAATTGCCGAAAACCTGCAAAGACAAGGTGGCTTCATTCCAGGTATCAGGCCAGGCCCATCAACCATAGATTATTTGGGTACCACTATGAATCGTATAGTTTTACCGGGTGCTGTATTTTTAAGCGCTATTGCCGTGTTGCCCTTGGCCATGCAACCTTTAACCGGTTCTCAGCTGTTGGTCATAGGCGGCACTTCGGTGTTAATCGTAGTCCAGGTAGTGATAGAGACAGTGAGGCAAATCAATGCTCAGTTGGTCATGCGTGACTACGAGGAACTATAGATTTTATTTTGATATGACAAAAGCTCGGAGGCTAGACTTCCGAGCTTTTTTATTGCCTTATTATAAGGTAAAATAAGATTTGTATGGCAGATAAACAATATATTATTTTAGGACCGCAAGGTTCAGGCAAGGGTACGCAGGCTCAAACCTTAGCTGGTTTATTGGGTATACCACAAATTTCAACCGGTGATATGTTTAGGCAGATAGCCGCCACTGACTCTGATTTTGGTAAAGAATTAGCTGGTTTATTGGCTGCCGGTACTTTAGTGCCAGATGAGGTAACAAATAAACTGGTAGCCGACAGGCTAAACCAGGCAGACACAGCCGGTGGCTTTATTTTAGATGGGTATCCTCGTAATTTAGCTCAAGCTCAATATTTGTTTGAGCTGAAGCCGGATTTAACTGCTATATATTTAGCATTGTCAGACGATGAGGCCGTCAGCCGGTTGGCTCAGAGGCGCAGCTGCCCGTCTTGTAGTAAGGTTTATCATTTGAAATATAATCCACCCAAGGTGGGGGAAGTTTGCGATATTGATGGCGCTCATTTAGTGCAAAGGACAGACGATACCGAAGAAGCCATCAGGATCCGTTTACAAACGTTCCACCAGCAAACTGAACCACTGTTAAAATTTTATGATGCTCGTGGTCGCCTAATTGAAGTGGATGGTTCACCACCCATAGCAGAAGTTACGGCTAATTTACGCCAGCGGCTCGGAGTATGAATCATTTGGTAAAAACAGCAGCTGAGATTGAGGCCATGCGTCAGGGTGGCAAAATTCTGGCTAGTGTTTTGCAAAAAGTTGCAGCAGCGGTAAAGCCCGGCGTGAGCACAAAAGAGTTGGATGAAATCGCCGAACGCAGTTTGCGATCCTTAGGCGCTGAGCCGTCTTTTTTAGGTTATAAAAGTGATAGGTTAGTTTATCCAGCCAGTTTGTGTACTTCAGTGAATTCAGAAGTAGTGCATGGCATACCAGATAAAAACAAGATGTTACATGAAGGTGATATTGTTGGACTAGACTTGGGTTGTTGGTATAAAGGTCTATGCACAGATCATGCCATAACAGTGCCAGTGGGCAAAGTAAGCAAGCAGGCAAGTAAGCTTATTAAAACTGCCCGCGTCGCTCTGGAGCTCGCTTTAAAGCCAGTGAGAGCTGGTGCGGCTATAGGCGATATTGGTGAGGCAGTACAAGCTTATGTGGAGTATCAAGGGTTTAGTGTGGTTAGGGCTTTGACTGGTCATGGCCTAGGCAAGGCGGTGCACGAGGAGCCAGTTGTGCCTAATTATGGTAAAAGCGGCCTGGGTTTTAAATTATTAGCTGGCATGACCGTGGCTATTGAGCCGATGGTCAATGAGGGAGATTATGAAGTGGATACTTTAGATGACGGTTGGACCGTGGTAACAGCTGATGGTAAGTTATCTGCTCATTTTGAGCACACTGTTTTAATCACAAATAACGGTTGTGAAGTTCTAACAAAATTATGAAAATCTTAGCCTTAGACCATGGTGTCAAAAGGGTCGGCTTGGCCATTGGTGACACCGAGACTAAATTAGCCTTACCTAGGGGGGTGCTTGAGGGTTTAACTGAAACTGAGCTGATGGCTCGTTTGGGTGAAATTGTGGCTGAGGAAGAAATCGAGAAAATAGTGGTAGGGGAACCCCTGAGCCTGACCGGTAAAGAATCAGCCCAAACTATAATTAGCCAGCAATTTGCTGGTAGCTTAGCCAAAGGTTTGACCGTGCCTGTGGAGCTATTTGATGAAAGATTGACCAGCCGGCGCGCCGAGGCTGCTACTTTTGGTGCAGGAGCGCCCGTCAGGCACATAGACGAATTGGCAGCCATGTTTTTACTGCAGGATTATTTAGAGCGTCAGGCGACTAATCATAATCTATGATGCAAGCCTTAATAGCTCTGTCTTTAAGTTTTATTTTAGCGCTAGTCTTTACTAAATTGGTAAGGTCTTGGGCTTTAAAGCATGTGGTAGTGGATGTGCCTGATGAAAATAGAAAAATTCACACGGTTAATACGCCCCTGCTAGGTGGGATAGCGATTTTTTTAGCCTTTAGTTTAGTGGCCGTTATTTATGCCTGGTTCACTCCTTACGTCTTGGGTAAATCAGTTGGTGTTTGGGAGCTAGCTGCTCTTATGTGCGGTGGGCTTTTATTAATGATAGGTGGTTATTTAGATGATCGTTATCATTTACCACCCTCAGGACAGTTACTTTGGCCGGCCCTGGCCAGCTTGGTAGTGATTTTGGTTGGTATTAAAGTGAGTGTGATAACCAATCCCCTGGGCGGTTTGATCGAGCTCGGGGCTATTACAGGTTTGGTAGTAACATTTTTTTGGTTAATGGGCATGATGTATACCACCAAACTGCTGGATGGCTTGGATGGTTTAGCTAGCGGCATAGGCGCGATTGGGTCACTTATTATTTTTTGCCTAACACAGTTCACGCCTTTCTATGAGCCGCCAGTCGGTTTATTGGCCATTGCTTTAGCCGGCGCCTGTTTGGGTTTTTTAGTTTGGAACTGGCACCCAGCCCGTATTTTTTTGGGCGAAGGCGGCAGTCTTTATATAGGTTTTGTGCTAGGGGTATTAGCTATTATTTCAGGTGCCAAAATAGCCACCACGCTTTTGGTGATGGGAGTGCCGATTTTGGATGTGGCTTGGGTAATAGTACGACGTATATTTTGGGAAAAACACAGCTTAGCCCAAGCTGATAGAAAGCATCTGCATTATAGATTATTGGATGTGGGGTTATCACACCGGCAAGCAGTCGCTATGCTGTATTTAATAACAGCAGCTTTTGGTTTAACCTCATTATTTTTAGGCAGCCAAGGTAAATTAACTGCCCTAGTAGTTTTACTGGCGGTTATGGTTTTGTTGGGTAGTTGGGTGGTGTGGCGTTATAAAAAATTACGATCAAGCACCAATGTCTAAATTGATTTCAGCCATAATCATCAGCACTATTTTTTTGGGAGGATGTAGTTTAGTGCCCACCATAAATAATGATAATAAAAGTACAGGGCCATCGGCTAAGCTTATATTACCAGAGATAATCATCGGGGATGATAAGTTGTTAGTTGAGGTAGCTAAGACAGATGCTGAGCGCGCGCGCGGGTTATCAGGTAGGTCGTTCATGCCAGCAGATCAGGGTATGATTTTTATTTTTGATAAAGCCGGACGCTATAATTTTTGGATGAAAGACATGGCATTCCCCCTGGATTTTATCTGGATAGATAATAATACCGTGGTGGAAATCACCACTAGTGTACCGCCGCCCACGCCACAAAACCCAGTACCAGTAAGCCTAGCGCCCGAACTGCCAG
>CAZRDN010000074.1:2158-3950 GCA_964598875.1 uncultured Gammaproteobacteria bacterium | reverse complement strand
AAAATAAGTGGTATAATCCGGGCATGGTTTAATGATGCCAAGTTTAATTCTTTGTTTTGACAACCTGATATCACCTAACCACATGCGTCCCCAGTAACAATATAGCCTTTTTCTCCATTTATGATCCCCCATAATATCGGCCGCAATTTGACCAATTTCAAGCGCACAGCGCTCTAGTTCATCACATACAGGCGAAAAAGATGCATCGCTAACAATAACTACGGAATTCCTATTCTTTACCATAGTTGCCGAAAGTGATAATAAAGTTATAGAACAACGCCAACGTGACATCATGGCTAAATCGTAGACCCAGTCATAATAAGTAGGTCGGGGATCAATCAGTCTATCACCAATTATGTTATCACCCTTGGCATCGCCGTGGGTCAATGATACAAAAGGCAATTCTGTTACAAAAGAATTATAAACCACCTTAGCTGCTTCTCTAATTGTAAGAGTCTTACTCTCATCTACGAAAAAATTACTATCTAGCCCTAATGCACTATAATAATCACTCAACAGAAATTGATCCAAGCGAGAAAACCGCCCTGGACCAGCATGATGACTCTGAAATACAGGTTTATTGGGCCTAATAAAAGTTTCAAGCCACAATCTTGATAAGCTTGCAAAAAGCGGTTTTATTTGACCAACGTCTTCAATATCCGCACCATTATTCAGAAACTTATACCAAGTGTCACCGGGCAAAAACTCCCTACACAAGTATCCTTCACCACTAAAATCTAAAACGGCTAAACTGCCATTAAGATACTGCGAGAGTTTTTTATAGTGATTAGCTTCTGATTTAATTAAATCAGGTTCCCCTATTTTTATCACTAGGTCACGGTCTTCATGTAAAATTTTATAAATCTTACTACCAGAAAGCCCCTGTTTGATTAATACTGGCGGCGAACTAGAAGAACAATTAAGTTCGATGAGTATATCATCAATTGTCCTGACATTATTTTGAAGTGTTTTCAAGGTACTACTCCTTATTTTTGATTTATTTATTTTAATTGGGCAAATCTTAACACAGTACAATATATTGTCAAATTATAATCCCAATACTAACCAAAAACCGCCTAGTTAAACTGTTTTAATGCTATTTAACAGCTATTAGAACACGAATGATATAATCTGCCAAACTAAAAAAGGCCCTCAGGGGGTCCTTTTTTAGTTTGCCTTAAACCTTTTCAACTTAAATTAATCATCGTCATCATCGTCGTCATTGTCACGGCGGTGATCACAGCCTTTCATCCGGCGGTCGCTTTTAGCCACTATTTCGTAACCATGATTAGTAGGTAAAGTGATGATGGTTTTATTGGTAGCCTTGAGTTTACAATTCTTCACTTTATAGACCGAGTTAGAACCTTCTATTTGGTACAACTGACCTTTGATTAAACCGTTATCGCACAAGCGACCGTTCATGCCATTGTTACCATTGCCGCTGCCTGAACCGGTACCAAAATTGCCAGCTAAATTAACACTGCCAGTGGCATTATTATTGGCCGCATCTTTAACTACACTGCCTGACACAGTAATGGTATCTGCCAAAGCAATACTAGGTAATGCCGTGCCGGCGGTTAAGGCAATAGTAAGCTGCGTACCAGCCGCGTTCCAAGATGTCACACCCAAAGTGCCTGAACCATCCAGCCAAGAATGGGAATTATTAAGAGTGAAAACCGAATTCACGTTACCAGAAGTTATGGCCGGTTTCTGAGTAGCTTCATTAAAAGTCAGCACTACAGTATCGCCAGCATCCTTACCAAAGAGCGTATCTGTGCCATAAGCAATAGCG
>CAZRDN010000074.1:0-2148 GCA_964598875.1 uncultured Gammaproteobacteria bacterium | reverse complement strand
TGGTATCGGTGGCTACACCAAAAGTACCAGTTAAGCTCACTGTGCCAGTGGCGTTATTACCAACTGCATCCTCAATTACCGCACCATTCACCGTCACAGTATCCCCCACTACTACAGATGGCACACCAGAGTTAGTGGTTAGGGTAATAGTGAGCTGCGTACCAGCAGCATTCCAGGATGTGGCGCCTAAGCCCAATGAACCATCCAAGTAAGTGTGGGCATTATTAAGCGTGAGAGTGCTATTGATATTAGCTGAGGTCATACTCGGCTTAGTGGTAGCTTCGTTAAAAGTGAACACAATAGTATCACCAGCATTCAAGCCCACAGCCGCGCCAGTATCAGCCGCCACTGCCGAAATGAGTTGCGGCCCGGTGGTATCAGTAGCCACACCAAAAGAACCAGTGATGGTGACTGCGCCAGCAGCATTATTACTGATGGCATCTTTAATAAGTGAGCCTGCTACTGTCACGGTATCGCCTACTGCTACTGTGGGCAGGGACACATTGCCGCTTAATACTAAAGTAAGTTGCGTGCCGGCAGCATTCCAATTTTGTGAAGCGAAAATACCCAAGCCGTCCAAATAAGTGTGCCCGCTGGAAAGTGTGAGGGTGGTAGCCAGATCAACAGCGGTGAGTGCTGGTTTGCTGGTAGCCTCGGCAAAAGTGAAAACCAAACTATCACCAGCATTAAGACCAGCAGCTGAACCAGTATCTGCTGCTACTACGCTCAGTAACTGAGGGCCAGTGGTGTCGGCTGTAATGGTGCTGGTAGTGGCTGCTGTAACTGTTGGCGAATTGGCTGAAGTTACGACTGCATCCGTAGCTAGAGCCACAGTGATACTATCAGCTGGGGCAGCATCGCTCCAAGTTGAACTAGTTGATAAGGCCACAAAAAAAGTTGCCGGAATAGGATTATTGCTGGCTGTAGTGATAATAGTAGGGCTACCGATATTAACACTTGCTTGGCTACCGGCTAAAGCATCGGTGGCTGGATCAAAAAGGCCATCGCCCGTATCGCGGTAAACCGACAAGCTGGAAATTTCCGCGCTGGTTGCTGTACTTGAACCATTATTATTCACGGTGACGGCAATAGAAGATAGTGTTTCTGCAGCATCAGCATCTAAGCTTAATTTAAAAAGACCAAGGGGTGAGCTGGAGGCTTTGGCTAGCATCGGGCTCGTGACCAATGAAGTGGGCTGGGCAGTAATGGTAACCACGGCCCAAACCGCAATAGCCGGAGCTAGCACAGCCAAGGCTGAGATGATCAATTTCTTATGCATATATTGAAGTATTAATTAATGTTTAAGTTGTGCTCGGCTTAGCTAAGTGCCAAGCCTATAACCTATATAACGCCTGCCTGATAGTTTAGTTTCACTGTTCGGCTTTCGCCTTACAGGCGGACTGGGGTTTTTGGGTAAACAAAAAACGCCCTCTGCCTCTTTCTCTCTGTAAGATGAGAAAGAGGTTTAGGGGGCGCTTGAGGCAAAGCTATTTAAAGATGCCCCAGGTAAAAGAGCGAGGTGGCTGACATCATCCCCAGAACAAAGCTGGCACCAAAGAGCAGATAGATGGTGAACAGCAGCACAATGGGCGGCATGGGCTCAGATGGAGTGTACATAGATATTTGATTATGACTAATCCTGCATCTTTAGTATAAAACCTGGGCACTTAAAAAACCAGGGGCTTGATTTTTTTGAGGCTTTAAATTAAGCTGTGGCCAAAACCAATCGAAACTTCACAAAAATATAAGGAGAACCAATGGTCGTCAATATCACAGTGCATTTTTCGCACACTCTGGATACCTTGCTGCACACTATCACCAAAACTACTGGCCTTAAGCCAGAAATAAAACGCGAAGGGGAAAATGCCTCCAGCCACAAACCTGTGTACATCTGCGAATTCGATACCACCAAAGAACACGACCAAAAAATATTAGCTGGCCTAAAAAGGCTAAACGTCACCGTGGGTGAAGTAGAGCCCTCACCACCAGCTATCAAAGAGGATAACAATTCTCTGCGTCACAAAAACCATTAATAAAGTTTTTAAAGCCCTGGGTAACAACCTAAGGGCTTTTAATTTACCAGCAAACTCAGCCAAACCACCGCCACTAAGATCAGGCGGTACCAACCAAAGCTGGCAAAACTATGGG
>CAZRDN010000073.1:0-3978 GCA_964598875.1 uncultured Gammaproteobacteria bacterium | reverse complement strand
CTTGAAAGGTTATCCACAACCGCCTTACAAAACAAGCTAAGGTCGCTAGATGCTGACGGTTGGAAAACTATTGATAGGAAAAATAGACGCAGGTTGATAAGGGCTATAGAACATTATTTAACTACCGGACAGTCTCTGTTTTTACAACAGCAGAAAAAATCGCGCCCCAACACCTTGATAATCGGCTTAAAATTACCTAAAAAAATCCTGCGGCAATCTATAGAAAAAAGAACTAAGGCTATGCTTAAACAAGGACTAGTCGATGAAGTTTCTAATCTGGTAAAGAAATACCCTCAGTCCACCTTATTACAATCCATTGGTTATCGTGAAGTAGTCAAAATGTTACAAGGTGAAGCAAACCAACCTGAGGCTGAGCAACAAATCAGTAACCATACCTGGCAATACGCCCGCCGGCAAATGACCTGGTTTAGAAGAATTCCAAAAGTAAAATGGCTTAAGTCAGCCAAACACATTAGTAAATTGGCAAAAAAATTCTTACAGGATTTTAGTTAGCTAATTGTTTTTTAACTTCTTCTTCAATATCCTGGGGGTCGGCCTTTCCTTTAGTCTCTTTCATTACCAAACCTACAAAGAATTTTAGTAGTGGTGTTTTGCCGTTTTTATATTCTTCAGCCTGCTCTGGATGACTATGAATCACAACCTTAACGGCTTCGTCTAACTTAATAGCCTCAGAAACTGACAAATCATCTTCTTGCAAGATTGCGGCGGGTGGCTTGCCAGTATCTATCATTTTTCGTAAAAGTACTTGTGCATTGGTAGAATTCACCTGACGTCTGGCCACTAATAATAAGAACTCAACAAAATCACCAACCCCAAACGGTAAATTAGAAATATTTATCTTTTTCTCTGCTGTTATCTCCACCAGCTTATTTACTATCCAATTAACAGCCAGCTTAGCTGTGGCACCCACGCTGCCTTCTAATTCACCGGCTAATTGAATAATAACTTCTTCAGCATAATCACCTAATAGCTTGTCTTCGGTCAGTAACTTGGCATCAGCTGGCTTGAGATCATAACTAGCTTGCCAACGGCGGCGACGGGCCGCTGGTAACTCCGGTAACTGTTCCCGCCACCTTTGCACCTGTTCTTTATTTAGTAGAATTGGCGGAATGTCTGGCTCAGGGAAATATCTGTAATCATGAATGGCCTCTTTGGTGCGCTGGGCCACGGTCTCTCCTTTAACCTCACTCCAGCCTCTAGTGCTGGTAACGTTCGGTGGTTCAGCTTTTTTCCACAAATCAGTTTGACGTTTTATTTCAAACTGCAAGGCTCTTTCAACTGATCTGAAAGAATTCAGATTCTTAATCTCCGTCTTAGGATAGAACTTAGACTCGCCCCGAGGACGCAAGGAAATATTAGCATCGCACCTCAGGTGGCCTTTTTCCATATCAGCATCAGAGGCGCCAATATAACGCATAATTAACCTCAGTTCCTGCAAAAATACGCGCGCCTCTTCTGGTGTCCTTATATTTGGTTTGGTCACTATCTCCATCAGGGGTGTACCAGAACGATTAAAATCAACTAAGGATTTGTTGCCTTGATGAACTAATTTGGCAGTATCCTCTTCCAAATGAAGACGCTCAATCTCAATAATTTTATCACCTTGGCTGGTAGCTATCTCCAAACTGCCTTCACCAGCCAACGGTTCATCATATTGTGATATTTGGTAACCTTTTGGTAAATCAGGGTAAAAATAATTCTTCCTATCAAATTTGGAATGCATGTTCACCTGCAGATTCAGAGCCAAGGCTGCCCTGACAGCTGTCTTAATACCCTCAGCATTAGGCCTAGGTAAGGTTCCGGGGTGCCCCAAACAAATCGGACAAACTGTGGTGTTAGCTGGTTTATCCTCCCCAGTATTGTCACAGGGGCAGAACATCTTTGATTTGGTCTTAAGTTGTACGTGAATTTCCAGACCAATAATAGGTTCTAAATCCATAGCTTTATTTTAACACAAGGTAAAATTCTGTGCAGATAATTAAGACCCGGCCCTTTTTTAAGAACCAGGTCTTGATTTAAATAACCAACCCGCCGGATGGGTCACAAAATGACCGATGTAACTCTGTTAACATTTTTAATTGCCTAGCCTCTTCTGGCGAACTGAATACTGGCCTTAAGGTACGCCCGACCCAATTAATATCCCCTACCAGATTATGAAATCCCTGATTTTGTTTTTTCAGCCAATCAGCTAAATAACTCTGGATACGGTCAGGTGTTGTAGGTCTGGTATTGCCAAAATTATCAGACTCCTCTGCTAAGATCTGCTCCAATAGAGCTTGGGATAGCTTTTTTGATTCTGGATTCTTAGCCAGGGTAAAAAATCTGTACATCTCATGGAGCTTACCGCGCCAGTAGCTGAGTATCTGAGCTGCCAACCCGCGCAAAGACCTGCTTTCAAACGCTCCTAAACGGAACAACTGCCGACGACTGATATCCCCTGCACAGAAATTTTCAAGCTCATGCTTGCTGTGTATCATGGCTCCGTAAACCTGACGCACTAGTGGCAAATTCAAAAAACCAGAAAAAGCTACTAACACACCGAAATTACCCGAGTCTTCCAGTTGCATCAACGGTTTAACGCAGAAATTATAAGCTTCCATTTTATCATTTTCAGTGACCTTTGATTCAGGCATCCCCACAGCCTTAGCGTAAGCTGGAGTAAAAAAAGTGACATCAAATGGACGATATGCTAGCAAGGGCTCAAGCCAAGAACGGTCAGCGATATTCTCAGCGGTCAATTTTATTATTTCTATCTCATTAGCGCCAGCCAACGCTTTATACTCCGTAGCAGTTGCTACTATATGAGCGTCGTTACCATACGCTTGTCTGACGGCAGCTATGGCAGCTTGACCAACCACGCCACTGGCCCCTATGACCAATATTCTCTTTTTCATTACTACTCCTTTGATTGTTATTTTAATGATGCTTTATTTATTTTATCCAAAACCTTACGATGAATTTCTTGCGGTGTCAAGAGCCTGCCCGACTCAACACATTTAATAACTGAGGCTTTGATTAGTTTAGCCAATTTTAAATATCTAAGTTCGGCTGCTTTTAAATGGGCTAAATCACCTTCATGTATATCCTTGCCAGCGCCTGATTTTATGTAGCTTCGGGGCGCTTTTTTCATAACTAGTTTTTGTGCGATCTGGGCAGGTACATACAACAAGATGGTGATATCAGGTTTGGGTAAGCCTAAAACACCGAATTCCAAATTAAAAAGCCATTGCCAATATTTATTAATATCCTTGGCCTTCTTCAACTTCCCTCCTTGATGAGCTGCATTGGAAAGGGTAAATCTATTGGCTACTACCACCATACCCTGCTTAAGCCAGGTATTTAATTTTTCTTTTACTGAATAACGATCCAGTGAATAAAACAGCGAGGCAATATATGGGGAAACTTTTTTTCCATATGCGCCATTTAAATACTGCTCTACAAAATGAGCCGACTTTTTACCATACTGAGGAAAATCCAAAGTCTCAACCTTTAGGCCGTGGCGGCGAAGCGATGAGATCAATAATTTAAACTGAGTGCCCTTGCCTGACCCATCAGTTCCTTCTATAGCAATGAACACACCTTTTTTACTTCCTTTCATAAATGACAAACTTGTAAACAATGTCGCCTTCTGTAACTTTTTCTGATTCACTAACTTTTACAAAACTATCTGGAATTTCCGGAAAAAAAATGTCACACTTAAAATCACCTTCCACTTCGGTTAAAAATAACTTGCGGCATAAAGGATGCACTATGCCTTGTGCATAAACCTGCCCCCCACCCATCACAAGAATATCATCAACTTTTTTACTAGCCAGCTCCTCTATGGCATTATCAATTGAGCTGGCACGTGATACACTTGCTGGCAAAACAAATTCCGGTTCTGCTAAAACTACATTAATTCTATCTGGCAAGGGTCTAAATTTTTCAGGCAACGATAACCAAGTCATCCGGCCCATT
>CAZRDN010000072.1:0-3998 GCA_964598875.1 uncultured Gammaproteobacteria bacterium | reverse complement strand
TACCAACATGGCGGCCAAAATAGACAGGCCTGTGGAAATTTCAAAACCAGCCTCTTCAATTATCTCCGGCAAAATATGCAAAAAAGCATCACCTAACAACGTACCTGCCGCAAAGCTTATGAGGATGAACATTAAACGCCTAAGGGTAGCAACAGAAAGCGATAATGTAAAAAGCCCAATAAATGATATTAGGCTTACTATAATGACACTTATAACTGCGGGCAGCCACAACATAACAAAATTATACCATATTATTAAGGGGTGGATTGGAGTCCGTACAATATTGATTTATATATCTGGTCAGAAAAACCTGGTGCTTGAGCAAATACATAAAAACGACCGTAACCAGGGCCGGTTTTAAAATCGGTGACCATATGCCGCCTATTACGCCACTCTGGCTGATAAGCAAAGTCGGCCACTCCCTCTTTTTTCTCAATATCATAAAATTTAGCCGGGAAATTACCTTCACCCACATTAGTATCTTCAGTACTGTGAATGGTTACCGTAGACAATGTTTGGAAATCTACCGCGTCAAAGTAACGAATAAAAAGTTGTGACCTTTCGCGAGCTGTACCACTACCAGCTAGCGCGAAAATATTAAGGGCCTGGATTTGTGGCACATATTCAACCTCCATGCCGCCGGGAATAGCAAAACGAATCTTGAAAATATTTCCGCCCAGATCTTTACTTGGTATGTAAGCCCGCGATACGTCTTCAAGCGGCGCACCATGTTTACGGAAAAAATCAGTAGGGTTTATCCAATCCGCCAGCCTAGCCGGATCTTTTTCATAACCCTGCAGCTTCATTTCGTCGCCTTGGTAAAGAGAAAAGTGCAAATGCTTGCGTTCGCCATCTGTCTCTGGGGTTTTATCTTCCCCTAACGGTGCAATATAATCGCCTTTCTTAACTTCTAAACCTTCCTTTAAGGGACTCTGGGCTATATCAAGATGGCCGTAAAGCGCATTCACTTTTTCGCCATCTATGTCATGCTGAATCACCACTACCCCACCATAACCCGAGACTGATCCAATTTTTCTAACCGTACCGTTAGCTATAGCGACAACCGGGATCCTATCTTGCCTATCGGCGAACTCAATATCATCGCCCACATGATAGCCAGTAAATCTATCATCGATATATTCGCCATAAGCCTTGAACGTACGCCGAGAAGAATACCCTACTATCGGTAGTACCACCTTGGTTTCGATTTCTTCAAGTTCGCAGCCAGTAGTAGGCGCTGGGGTGCTAGGCTGGCCATGGCGTACCCATTGACCATGCTCACACAGCCACATATCCTCATCGCCTCCCCCCAGCCAACGGGCAGATACAGCCAGAGCCGCCACTGCTACTAAGCTTATTATGATTATCCAACTACGCTTCATACCTAGGCATAATAACAAAATTATCCTTTTAGAAAAAGGAAAAGCTCTCTGCCAGACGACAAAGAGCTTAGCGCCGACGTTAGGTCGGCTTAGAGAAGATATTTTTTCTGATAAGCGTCCAGATCCAATCCGGTCAATCTTTCAAATATGACCAGATAGCGATCATGAGCTTGTTGAATTATTTTGTCTGGCACTGTTAAGTTGCTGACAAAGGTGAGATGTTTCGGATCGGCTGGGTCCAAATTATTGAGCCCTACAATCATATTCTGAGACTCATCATAAAAAGGAGTCTCCACTGTTTTGCCCCATTGTCTGACCGGCTCTTTATCAAAGAACTCAGGATCTCTTTTATCTATAATTGCCCTGGACAAATCAGTTACCGACGTGAATCGGCTACTATCTGGGGTGAGTAATTCATCAGCTAAGAAACAACTCTCGCCGTCAAACCCGACCTCAAATTTGGTATCCAATATCAATATGCCGCGCTTGAATGCATAATCATAAGCCCGCTTGAAAGCTTCCAAGCATATTCGGCAGGCATCCTTACCTGTCTTACCGGTTTTACTAAAGTATTCAGACTGCGAAATATTAACATCATGCCCAACTGACGCCTTAGTTGATGGCGTAAACAGTGGCTGGTCAAGCTTTTCCCACTTAACTAAGCCTAAAGGCATTTCCAAGCCGGCCACCATGCCGGTTTTTTGATAACTTTTCCAGACCGAACCGCCTAAATGTGCCCGAAAGATCAGTTCATAAGGTATTATATCCAGCTTATATAACACTAAGCTGCGTTCCAACACCAACTCAGGATATATTTCCTTAAGATCAAAAGCATAGTTACGACCAGGCTGAACTAAAGAAGGTTTAAGATGAGAGGGTAAATCCTTCAATACCTGGCTGAACCAGAAATGAGTAAGCGCTGTTAAGACCTGGCCTTTACGGGGAATAAGCGCGGGCAGAACAAAATCAAAAATGCTTATTCTGTCTGTAGCGACCGTAACTAGCGCATTGCTTTGTATGGGTACTTGATACGTATCGCGCACCTTGCCCTGGCTCACTAATTTATGCTTGAGGGCTGGTATTATCATTAGCTCTTTTACCTTTGATGGTATTGTAGCCATTGTTAACCTCCTATTATTTGTTTATCGGATAAATAATTATTTGCTTGCCTTATTACGCCCTCAGCCTTTACTTGAGCCAAGCCGATATAGTTCTCTGGATGATACATCAGCTCTATCACTTCATCGGGTATATTACGCAACGCGGACCATAATTCTGCATCACTTTCAGCAATATGCTTGACCACATCCACTAATTTACCGCCGGTCTGCTGGGCTAAAGAAACAGCCCGCTCATTGATCAATTTATGAGCATCACCTTTATAACCGGCCATTTGTATAGCAATATATAGTGGTTCAGCCAAAATCACATGAGCGCTCATCGTAAAATTGCGCTTGAGATTAGACTGGTCCACTGACAAACGTTCAAGAAAGGTAATTCCCTGGTCGTTCTGCCTAAGCAAAGTATTGAGCTGCTGCACCAGATTAACCACCATAATGGGGAAATCTCTATACACACTACTGGCCACCAGATCGCGCTGGTGCTCACTAATGAGCGTATCCAAGACTTTGCCGAATTCGTTTTTGGTCCTGATGTACATACCTTCCAAATTCTCAAAGTTAATCGGATTTCTTTTGTGCGCCATAGTGGACGAGCCAACCTGACCTTGTTCGAACGGTTCGCCGATCTCAGCTATTTCCGTACGCATTAAATGCCGGCAATCCCTGCCCAATTGAGCTAAAGCAGCCGACAACATCACACACGAGAACAAAAAATAAGCTAATGGCTCTGGTGGCAGGATCTGGGTGCTGATAGGAGCTGGTTTGAGACCCAGCTTAGCTAGTACTCTTTCTTCAAATGATACTTCGCCACATTTTTCTGCTATACCCAAACCGACCTGGGCATTGTAAGCGCCGACAGCTCCTGAGATCTTACCTACTAGACCAGCGGCGTATTCATCCACTTTTTTCGCATTATAAAGAATGCGACTTAAAATAGTAGCCAGCCAAAAACCAACGGTTATAGGCAGGGCGTGTTGCCCATGTGTACGGCCAATCTGCACTGTACCAGCGTACTTAGTAACTAGTTGGCTGAAAATTCCAATTAGCCGCTCCAAAGCAGGCGCTAGAACCAATTGATGGGCGCGCATGAATTGTAATGCCCTGGCAGTATCTAAGGGGTCATAACTAGTGAGCACTAGATGCAACCACCGACCAAGCTCAGGCGTGCACTTGTTTTGCGCCAAGCGCACCCAAGCACGGATATCGTGTTTGGTATGTTTCCTTTCTGTTTCGTCAACCGCAGTAGTCAATATTTCCAAGATATTCTGCTCGGTTAAGGGTGTAAGTTTATCAATGTCAGATTTTGGAATTACACCAATTTCAGCAAGCACCCTGAGGCTAGCTAACTCCACTTGCCCTACCGGCAAGTAAAGCACGTCATAGCCCCAGATATCTTGCAAATTCTTAGGCTGATACCTAGGGTTGCCAGGTAATGTTAAGTTACTCATTTTATCTCCTATTTTTAATGAATTGTGTTTATTTTCGTGCCCGCACC
>CAZRDN010000071.1:0-4045 GCA_964598875.1 uncultured Gammaproteobacteria bacterium | reverse complement strand
TAACCGGCTATGATTTTTTATTCTTTTGGATTGCTAGGATGATATTAATGACTTCATACTGTTTGGGTGATGTGCCGTTCCGTACGGTTTATTTGCACGGGCTAGTGCGCGATAGGCAGGGTAGGAAAATGAGCAAGAGTTTAGGCAACGGCATAGACCCCATAGAGATGATAGGCAAATATGGAGCTGATGCTTTGCGTCTTTCTATGATAATCGGGGTAACGCCAGGTAATGATTTTAGGTTGTATGATGAAAAAATAGCCGGTTACCGTAATTTCGTGAATAAACTTTGGAATATAGTGCGCTTTGCCAATCTAACTGCTGACTTAAAATTAGTAGAAGTCCCGCCACCGCCTAAAACTTTGGCCGATAAGTGGATATTATCGCGTTTTAGCAGAGTAGCAGATTTAGTAACCAAGAAAATTGAAGTCTATTCTTTTTCCGAAGCAGGTGAGGCTTTGTATGATTTCACTTGGCACGAGCTGGCTGATTGGTATTTGGAAGTTGCTAAAATTGAGGGTGGTAAGGAGGAAATATTATCCTATTTAATTACGCAGCTGCTTAAGCTTTGGCACCCTTTTACCCCGTTTGTTACCGAAACCTTATGGCGTGAAACTTTTGTAGATTCAAGCAACTTATTAATGGTGCAGACTTGGCCCAGTCATTTGGCTTCGATTGACGATGAGTCGGAGTCGGCCTTTAAGCAAATTCAGTCCGTAGTGTCGGTTATACGTAATTATCGAGCAGATAATAAAATGGATAAACAAACGATAGTAAAGTTTAAAATAGCAAATAAAGAATTAAACTCTAACGAGCAAAAATTGATTGAAGGTTTGAGAACCTCGTCGCAGTATGATTCGGGCATTGATACAAGCAGCAGTAAGAATATTACTTCAGGAGAATTAACTTTAATAATCAGTTAATTATGTTGGAAAACAAGAAGTATCAAGAACATATTATTGAAGGGCAAGCCGAAAAGGTGGAGTCTGCCCATAAATTAATAGACGAAGTCATGGAAAATCGGATAAAGATTGGAGAAGGGCAAAATGCCAATGTGTATTTTTCTGCCGAAGAGAAACGTCAAAATTTTTGCGTAAAACATTTGAAGGAAAGCCCAGGCCGCCGGCATTATCAAAGTATAGATTGGGAAATGCGACTACAAGAAGATGCGCGCAAGGCAGGGGTTAGGGTGCCGCAGGCAGTGCTGGCTTTGATTACAGAAGAGGATGATGCTTTTATGGTTATGGAAACCATTAGAGGCAGTAGTTTGCAGGAGATAATGTCCTCGGGAGTTGATGTGCCGGTTACTTATAGAGAAGATAAATTTTGGAGCAAATTAGAGCAAATGATGGCTAAGTTACATGAAAATAATATGTATCACAGGGATCTTCACCCCGGCAATATCATGATAGAGGCTAATTCAGGTGACCCAGTTTTAATAGATTTCGGCTGGTCGGCTTATGTACCTGGTGGTGACAACCCCTATCGTGAGATAAACACCAATATTAATCACCAGGAGGATTTTCCTAATGATGATGTTCAATTCAAGAATTGTAAGCGTCAGTTTATCGAACACTTGACAAAATCCAATAAATAGATTAACATCCTTGGACTAAAACAAATGAAGGAAAAAATGACAAATAATGTAGAATATAGCGAAAGCTTTATAAATAAAGCTAAGCAGTTATTACAGGAAATGGCAGCATCTAATAAATTAGAGTCGCCTTACGGAGAGCCTTTTTCTAACTTTCGTGTCATAATCGGTGAGACTGAAAAAACCATCGTGGCCGTACTTGAAGTGCCGGATGACCTAAAAGAAAAGATAGGCAATAAAGCCTACGTAGTAACTGATTGATTTAAGGGTAACCTAGTGGGTTACCCTGTTTTATTCCGCCACGCGGAAGACTTCTTCCACAGTGGTGATACCCTCAAGGGCTTTAAGTAAGCCGTCTTGTGCCATGGTAACCATGCCGTTAGCTACAGCTATTTCTTGCAGTTCAACTTCCGAGGCCTTGTTAGCAAAAATGATTTTTTCAATTTCCGGACTCATGGTCATAATCTCATAAATACCAATGCGGCCTTTATAGCCTAGATTGCTACATTTGCTACAGCCGCGTCCACGATGAAAGGTTAATTTGGTCAGATTTGGTTTTAGGCCACTTTTAGGCGAAACACTTGATAGTATTTTTTTAATACGCTCAGTAGTGTCACCATCGATTTTCATTTCTTCTTTACAATCAGGGCAAATACGGCGTACTAGGCGTTGGCCAATAATGCAGTTAACAGCCGGAGCCAGCAGGAAAGGTTTGGCGCCCATAGCCAAAAATCGGGGAATGGCGCCGGCGGCTGAATTGGTGTGTATAGTGGATAGCACTAAGTGTCCGGTAAGAGCTGCATTAATCGCAATATCAGCAGTTTCAAAGTCACGGATTTCCCCTACCATTACTACATCAGGGTCTTGTCTTAAGATAGCTTTGAGACCTTTAGCGAAGTCATAACCGCGGGCATGTTCGACTTGGCTTTGATTAATGCCTTTGAGCTTATATTCAATCGGGTCTTCTAAGGTGATTATTTTGGCTTCCGGCTGATTTAGTTTGTTTAGAATGGCGTACAAGGTGGTGGTTTTACCGCTGCCGGTCGGGCCTGTAGCCATGATCATGCCGTTAGGGCGCTCTACTTCACGTTTTAGATCTTCATAGGCTTTGCCTGTCAAACCCAGGTCGTCAAAACTTAAACCAGTAGCAGAAGAGCGCAGTAAACGCATGACTACTGATTCACCATAGGCTGTGGGTATGGTGGATACACGAACATCGACCGAGTCGCTGGTCAAATGAATAGTAAACCTACCGTCTTGTGGGGTGTCGCTAACGTTGATTTTTAATTTTGCCAACAATTTAAGACGGGCAATTACCTGAGGCCAGAGCTCTTGTTTGATTTGGGCAGCCACATAAAGCGAGCCGTCAACTCGGTAGCGCACGGTAATACTAGCTTCTTCAGCTTCCACGTGAATATCAGAAGCTCTTAGTTCCAGGGCGCCAGCTATCAGAATAGTGACCAGCTCGGTCAGGTTGGCCTTTTTTAGCATGTCGTTGACGCGGGCAAAATCCTTAATAGTACCGCTGTATTTTTTTATGTCACTTTCGGTGATAGTTACCCCGGTAGTAATAGTGCGCGTTTTGGCTAAGCCGGCGTAAGCCTTAAAAACTAAATCAAGGCTATTATTGGAAATTAAATAAGTTAAATAGTGGCCAGGTCGGCGTTGCTTTAATTCGGCAACATAATCACTGATCTCCGGATTGTTAAAATCAGTCGTGCCTAGGCGTACTTCCCGCTCGTTAACCAATAAAGGGATTAATTTTAAACGTCTGGCATCTGGTTCTGGAATAAGTCGTAAGGCCTCCTGGCTTAAGGGAAAGTGCTGCACGTTTAAATAGGGCAAACCAGCTGCTTGGGCGGCTTGCTCCACCTCATGTTCGCGCTCTTTAAGCGCGATGTCGTGCATCTTCTCTTCAAATTTTTCACTAACTTCTTGGGAAGATAATTTTACTTTTGATTTAGCCTTCATAGCTATTCTAAACATTAGCAGTTTGAGAGTGGAAGAACAAGAATCCCGACCCCTTATGGGGTCGGGATTGAGCTTTAAGCTAACAGGTTATTTCTTGGTTTTTTTGGGCTTGGGCAGACTGGGTGGAGTTTGTTTGAACCAGTTTTCTAGATAGGCAGGAATGTCATCAGCGGCTCTAAGCAGTTTGGGCACTATTACTCCTTGGGTCAATTTGCGATAGAGAATTGTCCAGGCCACGTACTGGAAGGTGCTGAATAAAGCACCCGAGGCGATTAGTAATAGTATTTGCGGGGTATACCTTAAGATAGTGGCTAAATTAATTCCTCGCAGAGCGATGGTTAAGGGGGCACTCAGTAAACTGTTAGCTACCATACTGTAGACTATTAAACTGATTACCAAATTAATACCGAAAAGTATAGCTGCCATTTCCAGGCTCACTAGCCAGTTGCGGAAGAACAGATTGACCGCTTTGGTAAGACC
>CAZRDN010000070.1:0-4069 GCA_964598875.1 uncultured Gammaproteobacteria bacterium | reverse complement strand
GTGGATAAGCTACTACCTATGGGTTATGTCAATGTTTGGGTGTCCACTTTTCATAGCTTTGGTGAGAGAGTTTTGCAAGATTGGGGATTAGAAATAGGTTTACCAAACAATTTTCGGGTTTTGACCAAAGCCGAGCAATGGATGTTGGTGCGAAATAATTTAACTAAGTTCAAGTTGGATTATTATAGGCCGTTAGGCAATCCGACCAGATTTATTCATGCTCTGTTGGATCATTTTTCCCGCGCTAAAGACGAGGCGGTATACCCGGAAGAGTATATCAAATCAATAGAAAATAAACGTTTAGATAGTGGGGCTAGTGAGTTTATTAAGAAAGCTAGGGGCAAGAGCAGGAAAGTCAAGAAAGATAATATAAAAACAGACGCTTTAGTAGAAACCGATATAGCCAGATTTATTGAAGTGGCAGGGGCTTATGGGGTTTATCAGAATTTATTACACCAAGAGGGGGTTTTAGATTTTGGTGATCTGATAAATTATACCCTTAAACTTTTGCGCGACAGGCCACGTGTTTTAGAGCATTACCACCGACAGTTCAAGTATATATTGGTTGATGAATTTCAGGATACTAATTATGCACAATATGAATTATTAAAGGTGCTGGCATCTCCTCAGAATAATATCACAGTAGTAGGGGATGATGATCAGTCAATTTATAAATTCCGAGGGGCTTCCATTTCCAATATTCTTGAATTTAAGCAGGATTACCCGGACGCGCAGGAAATATTTTTAACAGTTAACTATCGTAGTTATCAAAATATCTTAGATACAGCCTACGAATTTATCCAGTTGAATAATCCTTATAGGTTAGAGGTTAAGCTGGCGCAAAAAGGCAAGTCTCTGTCTAAAAAATTGATATCACAACGCTCAGGTGATGGCCAAGTGGGTCATATCTTTTTCAATAATGCCCAAGATGAAGCTGATGGTGTCATAAAAAAGATCATTGACCTTAAGGATAAATATAAGGCACAGTGGAACGATTTTGCTATTTTAGTGCGGGCCAACTCTCAGGCCGCGCCCTTTTTGCAATCTCTCAGGCGAGCTAAGCTGCCGCATATATACGTAGCCAATCGCGGACTCTATCAGGAAGATATCATAGTTTTTATAATAAGTTACCTTAAACTCTTAGATAATTATCACGAGTCGGAAGCCTTGTATCATGTACTGTCAGCCGAGCCTTTTTCCGTTGATCAGGCAGATTTATCAAAATTGACCTACCAGGCACACAAACACACCATCTCGCTTTACGAGTCCTTAAAACATCCATCAACTTTAGGTATAGGCCAAGAGTCGGCTGATAAAGTGAATAAGCTGGTCGCTTTAATTGATAAACACACGAACTTGTCTCGTAATCGCAGCGTGGGCGAACTATATGTTAACTTAGTGGATGACCTGGGTATAAACGAGCGCTTACAGCATCCAGCAGCAGCGCGTGAAGCCCAATTCCTAACTGCTTTTTATCACCGAATTCAACGCTATGAAACAGATACTGCCGATAGAACTTTAGCGGGTTTTATGCGTTATTTGAGTTTAGAAATGGAGTCAGGCGAAGAGGGCGAATTGCCACCTGATGCTGAAGAGGGTCCAGAGACCATCAAAGTGGTCACAGTCCATTCGGCTAAGGGTTTGGAATGGCGTTTTGTATTTTTAGTGCAGTTGGTGGATAGAAGATTTCCTTCTACTGAAAGGCGAGAGCCAATTGAGCTACCCAAGGAATTAATTAAAGAAGTTCTACCAGAAGGAGATATTCACTTACAAGAAGAAAGACGCTTGTTTTACGTGGGTTTGACGCGCGCTCGTGACGGTGTGTTTTTAACCAGATCTCAAGACTACTTTGGTAAAACAACCAAGCGGCCTTCACGCTTCTTATTTGAACTTGGTCTGGTTAATGAAGCGGAAATTACAGCTGCGCCAACAAAATTAAAACCAATGACCCAGGAAACAGCTAAGGCCCTGGTTAGTTTTAGGCCGCCTGATAGCTTTTCTTTTAGTTCCGTATCTACTTTTAAAAAGTGCCCCTTAGAGTTTAAGTATCGTTATTTGCTTAAATTACCAGCTCCAGGCTCTCCCAGCTTGAGTTTTGGCTCGACTATGCATAAAACCCTGGAAGTATATTTACGTCGCTGGCAGCAAATGCTTGGCAGTAGGCAAACAGATTTATTTGGCAGTCGTACCCATAGCACAGTGCCACCCAGTAAGGACGAGCTAAAAAAGATTTTCATTGAATCATGGATAGATGAATGGTATGAATCAGCGGAGCAAAAAAGAGAGTATAAAGAAAAGAGGGGGCCAGAACAGTTGGATAACTTTTATCAGGAAATAAAACAGAGGCCGCCCCGTCCTAAGTATTTAGAGTCGTTTTTCAAGATAGCTCTTGGTCCTTATAAGTTTGTTGGTAAGATAGATAGGATGGATTCACAAGATGGGGGAATGAGCATTATTGATTATAAGACCGGCAGCGAGCCGGCTAAGGGATTAGCAAAGGTTGATCGTGATCAGTTGATAATCTATCAGATTGCTGCCACTGAATTTTTCCGTGAGCAGGTAGCCAGTGCGCGTTATTGGTATTTACAGCCCAATAAGTTTTCACCTGAGTTTTTGGCTGATAAAGCGGAGATAGATGAACTTAAGTCGGAATATGAGAAAACGATTAGTAAGATCATGGCGGCAATCGCTCATAATTCCTTTAAGGATATCCACCAAGATGCCTCTAAGCATGATTGCCATTATCTTAATTCAGGCCTGACTTAGCTATGTTTCAGGATTTAAAATCAATTTTACATCGCAGTCTAAGGCAGAAAGGAATTAGTGGGGCAGTGGAAGCTGCTCAGGTAGTTGAGGTTTTTAAGCAAGCTGTGGCTGATAAGTTTAGCCCCTCAGTAGTTGGTAGTCTTCGGCAAGTCGCCTTAAGAGGCGATACCTTACAAGTCAGTGCTGGTTCTTCTGCATTAGCAGCTGAACTTAGAATGCGAGAAAAGGAGTTAACAGCCGCCTTAGCTGATAGGTTTTCTGGTAAGGTTTTTAGATTGAATATTTTTGGCTAGTATTAGATAAATTTTGCCAAGTTAACAGATAAAAAAATACCTTGCTATAGCTGTAAAAATTTGCTAAAATAAGAAGGTACGAATTTACTTATTTTTCCTTTTTTCTTAGCCAAATTATGACCCTCCGGCAGTACCTTGCTTGGTTAGCAATCGGCACGCTAGTTTCTTGGGGTGCCTGGGTATTAGTTATAACTTATTTAAATCCACAGACAGCCGGCACTACTGGCATGCTTTTCTTTTATTTGTCTCTTTTTTTAAGCTTGTCAGGCACTTTAACCTTGTTAGGCTTTAGTTGGCGCTACTGGCGCCACCGAGATGAGGTTTTATTCCGCCATGTTTCCATTTCATTTCGTCAGGGCGTGCTTTTGGCCCTAGCTGTGATAGTCGCGCTGTGGCTTAAGGTCAGTAACCTTTTGACCTGGTGGAATTTAAGTTTGTTAATTGTTGGGCTTACTTTATTAGAGTTTTTCTGGCTGTCCGTGAGGCGTACGCGTCCGCCAGTTGATTAAATTTATGTCGCTTGAACAAGATCTAGAAAAATTACGGCAGCAGGCCTTGTCTGAGATTAAATCCATTAAAGACAGTTCAGGCTTAGCTGACCTGGAGATTAAATATTTAGGACGCAAAGGGGAATTGGCCAGACTTTTGAAATCATTAAAGCAAGTTGCTAGTGAGGAGCGGCCACGGTTCGGTGAGCTGGCCAATGAGATCAAACGTGAAGTTGAAGCAGCCTTTGGTAAGGTCCAAGCTTCTTTGGCTGGTTCACAAAAAAAAGCCACAACCGATACTTCCTTGCCTGGTATCAGACCGCAGCTGGGGCATATGCATCCCATAACACAGGTACAAAGGGAATTAGAACAACTTTTTAACTCCATGGGTTTTCAGGTGTTAGATGGCCCAGAGCTGGAGAGTGAATATTATAATTTTGAAAGCTTGAACATCCCTGGATGGCATCCAGCGCGTGATACGCAGGATACTTTTTATGTTAAAGGCGGCAAGCCGGATAATCG
>CAZRDN010000069.1:350-4119 GCA_964598875.1 uncultured Gammaproteobacteria bacterium | reverse complement strand
CAATAAAACCAACGATGCTAAAAAGCTGGGTAGGGTCAAAGGTCGCTATCACCTGCTGGATTTGCTGCGGCACAGAAGCCACAATGCCAGCAAAGATCAATAAGCTGATACCATTGCCTATTTTCTTTTCAGAAATCAATTCGCCCAGCCACATTAAAAATATCGTACCGGCCGTAACCGTGGCTATACTGACAGTTAATTGCCAGATATCCAATTGACCTACCAATTGCCCACCGCCCTGGCCACGCAAAATAGCAATAAAGCCATAGCCCTGTAAGGCCGCAAACGGCACGGTGAGATAGCGCGTATACTGATTAATCTTACGATGCCCCGCCTCACCGTCTTTTGATATTTCTTCAAGGCGAGGAACTATCATGGTTAACAACTGAATAATGATTGAGGCTGTGATATAAGGCCCTACTCCTAGCATCATCACAGAAAAATTCTCCAACCCGCCGCCGGAAAATATATTCAGTAAACCTAAAAATTGATTCTGGGAAAAGAAATTGCGCAAGGCCACCGGATCAATTCCTGAAATTGGCAAATGAGCGCCCACTCGAAAAACCACCAGCGCCAACAAGACCATTAAAATACTATTGCGGAGATCGGGTGTTGTCCAAATTTGATGCAGTTTACGCCACATAAATTAAACTACTTCTTTGCCTGAGGTGCTGGTAATATTTCAATACTGCCGCCAGCTGACTCAATAGAACTTCTAGCACCAGCTGTGACTGCCTGAACCTTAAAAACTAACTTGGCTGGTAGCTTATTTGATTTGCCAATAATTTTAACTGGCAAAATAGCGTTACTTATCAAGCCTTCGTTTACGAGTAATTTTGCTGTTATGATTGTGCCTTCGCTTATTTTTTCTAAAGAAGTCAACATAACAACTTGGGGTTTATTCTTAAAACTTTGAAAACCCCTGACTTTTGGCAATCGAGTAACAAAGTGTTTAACCCCTAATTGAATTAAACCACGCCTACCACCTTGTCGCGCCCTCTGTCCCTTGGTGCCTCGGGTAGCAGTAGTGCCATGACCAGAAGCATTACCACGGCCTACACGCTTTTTGGAGCGACGAGAACCTTTATCAGACTTTAGGTTGTGCAATTCCAATGACATAATTAAGCTTTCAATTTAAGTTGATTAAAAGCTTTAAGCACCGCTCTAACATTATTTACCTTATTGGCCGAGCCTAATATTTTACTAACGATATTAGGCACGCCAGCTAATTCCAAGACAGAGCGTACCGGACCACCAGCTATAATACCAGTACCTTTAGATGCCGGCTTTAATAGAACATACGCGCTTTTGTATTTAATAGAAATCTGATGGGGTATAGTGTCATTCTTCAATGGTACAGTAATCAAGCTACGCCTGGCTTTAGCTGTGGCTTTGCTTACTGCCAAACTAACATCTGCCCCTTTAGCTAAGCCGGCACCGACCTTACCTTGTCTGTTGCCTAAGACGACTAAGGCACGAAAACGCATACGCTTACCGCCAGCCATCACACGAGTTACTCGCGACAGCTCAACAATGCGCTGCTCAAAACCGTCATCTGCTTTTTCCCGACGCGGACCCCGACCGCCTCGCCCGCCCCTACCTTTTGGATTTGAAGACATCATAATTTAATCACTAGTTAAAATTCTAAACCTGCTTCACGTGCACCTTCGGCTAATGCCTGAATACGACCGTGGTAAGCATAACCACCTCTATCAAAAATCACTTGCTTAATACCGGCCTTGATCGCCTTCTCAGCTATCAGCTGGCCAACTTGTTTAGCGACTTCGCGCGCATTTGATTTACTACCCTTCTTTAATTCAGTATCAGAAGCTGCCACTAATGTCTTACTTGCAACGTCATCAATCAGCTGGACATTAATATGTAGTAAGCTACGATAAACCGCCAGCCGAGGCCGTTCGGCTGAGCCCGATACTTTTGCCCTAAGGCGACGATGCCTGGAAATGCGTTTGTTTATTGATTTAATTGGCATAATATTTATTTAGCTCCTGCTGATTTTACCACCTTACCCGCCTTACGTCTTACCACTTCATCACTATAACGAATGCCTTTGCCTTTATAAGGTTCGGGTGGTCTTAATGATCTTATTTCCGCAGCAGTTTGACCAACCAGCTGCTTGGATGCACCACTTACTATCACAGAACTCTTATCAACTGCAATAGTCAACGTCTCTGGAATATGATACCTAACTGGATGAGAAAAGCCCAAATTCAAAACCAGATCCTTACCCTCTACTTGGGCTTTAAAGCCGATACCTGATATTTCCAAGGTCCTGCTAAATCCCTGATGCACACCCTGCACGGCATTGGCCACCAACTGCCTGGCCAATCCCCATAGCGCTTTATTCTTACCACTCTCCGGATTTTTCACGCTTACCAATAACTGCTCACCTTCTTGCTTTAATTCCACTGCGGCAGGAAGATTTTCACTTATTTCACCCTTTGGTCCTTTAACCAAAAAACCATGGGGTTTAATTTCAAATTTCACGCCCCCGGGTATTAGAATTGGAAGTTTACCTAAACGAGACATAGAAAAAATTAATAAATTTCACAAATAACCTCACCGCCCAAATGTTTTACACGTGCTTCACGATTAGTCATTAAGCCTTGGGAAGTGGAAATAATAGCCACGCCTAAACCAGATAACACGCGCGGCAATTCGCCGTGCTTCACATAATGACGGCGGCCTGGGGTGCTGATTCTCTTAAGATTTCGTATAGCTGGCTGGCCTGATTCGTACTTGAGTTTTAGTTTTAAAGCACGAGCAGGTGTCTTGGCTTCTTCAACAGCCTCTAGGAAACCTTCGCGCACTAAAATATCAGCTACTGACGCCTTAATTCGGGAATAAGGCACCAGTACGTCCGCTTTGTTGACCATCACGGCGTTACGAATTCTAGCAAGCATGTCACTGATTGGATCTGTCATAGGAAAAAATTAATACTCTCATTAATGGGCTACCAACTAGCCTTACGAATACCCGGCAATTCACCATTATTAGCAAGTTCCCGGAAACAAATGCGACACAGGTCAAAATCACGCATATAACCGCGGCGACGACCACAACGCCAACAGCGCCTGATTATCCTAGTGGAATACTTCGGCTTAACACGCGAACGTCTGGCTTTAACTTCTTGACTAGTAGTAGACATAAAATAAATTAGCTAGCAAAAGGAAATCCTAATAATTCAAATAATTTCTTGCCCCACTCGCGTTTGCCCGCGGTGGTGGTAATAGCCACCTCCAACCCGTGAATGGCTTCCACTTCATCAGAACGAATCTCCGGGAAAATAAGGTGTTCACGAAAACCGATGGCTAGGTTGCCTTGGGCATCAATTGATTTTGCAGGCAAACCACGAAAATCCCTAACCCGCGGCAGACCAATGCGAATCAGCTTGTCTAGAAAATCATACATTCTTTTACCGCGCAAGGTCACCATTGCCCCCACTACCATACCCTGTCTGATTTTAAAATTAGAAATTGATTTCTTGGCACGGGTCAATACCGGCTTTTGTCCAGTGATACGATTTAAGGTCTTAACTACTAAATCCGAATGTTTACTATCACCAGACTGCTTACCTAGTCCTACATTTAAAACCACCTTTACCAAACCAGGCACAGCCAAGGTGTTGCTCAGTCCTAGTTCCTTTTTCAAGGCTGGCACCACTTCTTGCCGATAATGCTCTGCTAATGAAATTTTGTAATCTCTATTCATAGAAATTTGTCTATAATTACATGCTCTGCGAACAACGACG
>CAZRDN010000069.1:0-340 GCA_964598875.1 uncultured Gammaproteobacteria bacterium | reverse complement strand
GACTCGGGCTCTTTTGCCTTCACTGCCCACCTGGATTTTTACTCGTGTGGGCTTGCCACAGTGCGGACAAACAACACTAACCTTAGCTACAGGCAATGGGGCAGCGTACTGCACACGATTACCCGTGCGACCACGTTCGCGGGTGCGCAAATGCTTAACTCGTACATTAACACCTTCAATAACTACCATGCCTTGGCGCGGAAAAACTTGGGTAACCTTACCTTGTTTGCCGCGATCTCGGCCTGAGAGCACTACTGCGGTATCATTCTTTTTTATCTTAGTGATCATAAAGTTATAAAACTTCCGGTGCTAAAGAGATAATCTTTTGAAAACCCTTAGC
>CAZRDN010000068.1:0-4234 GCA_964598875.1 uncultured Gammaproteobacteria bacterium | reverse complement strand
GGCCTGGCTTTCGGCTGCTTGCCTAGTTTGTTGATTGGCTGCTTGGCCAGCAGCTAGAGCAGCATCGCACTGCGCTTTTTGACCTTCGTAGAATTCCGGTTTCCTATCTTGCTCTACGCAATCGTTATATCTTTTTTTTGCTGCTTCGCGCTCTTGGAACTTAGCTTCGTTAAATCCTTTGTCAGCCCTAAAATCGGCCATGATCTCTTCATACAGCCGCCCCACTTCTTCAAAGGGTGCTTTACAAGGATCAGCTAACAAGGCGCGGGAAAGACAAGCATGATGCTCATCCTCCAGACGGCGATTCTCCGCCCAGTAGTCGTCGCTGATTTTTTCTTTTGTCGTGGCCCAACTTTCCTCAGCCGCCAGTTTGCGACTTTCAAATTCATTATTCACAGCCACCCGCGCAGCTGCCAGGTCTTCGCAAGCTGTATTACTCACATCAATGCCACCATCGTTAAAATTGCCGCCTTGATTGAAAACGCCGCTGAGCGCAGCCACCACCAGCCCGACTAAGGCCAAGCCGGCTACACCCGCAGCAATTTTGCCCATTGCTGGTATATTCATAATGTTGAAGGTTAAGTTACAAGGAGTTTATGATTTTATCTTAGCAAGGGTGGCGATTTGGTCAACGAGTTGGCTAAGTTGAGGTAATAAAAGACCAGCTAACCAGTTCAATTGTCCAGGTGAAAAATAATATGACTAGACAGATAAATAGTCAGGGAGGTAACATTTGAGTACATCTAATCATATAAAAAGGGAGGAGAACTATGCCTAAAATAGTGCCTCATTTGTGGTACGACAAACAAGCTAAAGAAGCTGCAGAGTTTTACTGCTCAGTTTTCCCGAATTCTAAAATAACCAACATCACCACCATACACGATACGCCTTCCGGTGATTGCGATATAGTTTCTTTTGAGCTGATGGGTCAGTCTTTTATGGCTATAAGCGCTGGGCCCTTATTTAAATTCAACGAGGCTATTTCTTTCATAGTGAATTGTGACAGCCAAGCTGAGATAGATGATTACTGGGAAAAATTATCGGCTGTGCCTGAGGCTGAACAATGTGGTTGGCTTAAGGATAAATACGGACTTTCCTGGCAAATAGTGCCCAGTAATATGAATGAGCTGATGGCGAGTGATGATAAGGAAAAGGTAGCCCGTGTCACGCAGGCATTTCTCAAGATGAAAAAATTTGATGTAGATGAGTTGAAAAGAGCGGCCGAAGGTAGTTAAATATTGTTTATGAACATGTTCAAGCCAGTTAAGGCAAATAGTGTGGCCAGTTACTTAGCAGCGGTGCCTGCCGAGCGGCGGAAGACCGTGAAGTTTCTGCACAGCTTCATTCAAAAATCAGTACCCAAACTAAAGGCGCATTTTGCCTACAATATGTTAGGTTATGGTAAGTTTCCTTATCTTAATTATAAGAAAGAGCTGATCACTTGGCCGGTGGTGTCTTTGGCTTGTCAAAAGAATTACTTCAGTATTTATGTTTGCGCAGTGGTGAAGGGTAAGTATATTGCGGAACAGTATAAAAAAGAGCTAGGCAAAGTGAGTGTGGGTAGAAGCTGCATTCGCTTTAAGAAGTTGGAAGATATTAATTTGCCAGTGCTCAAGCAAGTGCTGCAGCTGGCGGCCAAGCATCCTGGACTTAGATAATTATTAATCAATTAATTATATGACAAAAAATAAAGTGAATTATGTGGACGGCTTTGTTATCCCTATCCCTAGGAAAAATACAGCCAAATATACCAAGATGGCTCGCGAAGCCTCTAAGGTTTGGAAGCGTTTCGGCGCCCTTGACTATAAAGAATGCATTTTAAATGATGTACGGCCAGATAAGGTGGTGACACAAACATTCCCAAAAATGGCCAAGATTCGTCCAGGGGAGACAGTTTGGTTTTCTTACATTACGTATAAGTCACGCGCTCACCGCGATCAGGTAAATAAAAAAGTAATGGCGTATTTTAGCAAAAAGTATGATAAAAATACAAGCATGCAAATGCCTTTTGATATGAAGCGTTTTGCTTATGGCGGTTTTAAGGTAGTGGTTAGTGCTTAAAAATTGCAGTGGTATAATAAGAATATATGATGATGGGATATGGCGGCTGCGGCTTAACAGGCGGCGGACTAGGGATTATCACCTGGTTTGTGGTGATGATGGACCTAGTGCTCGTTGGCATGTGGCTGTGGCAGCAAATTACCAAGAAGTAAAAGGGTTTTAGGCAATTGATTGAGAGCGTCCTGCCTACAGGTGTTTTTGTATTGTCTGTCTTGACAAGTTGTGAATTTTGTAATAGTCTAATTTATTAACAAACACAAACGAAAGGAAACAAGTGAAACCGAAAACAGCCGGCAAGATCGCCATCGCTCTTTATATAGTATTAATTTTTTTAACACCCTTTTTCTGTCTTCGGGAAAAATGGTTAACCAGGAAAGCCTTCGCCCTCGCTGCTAAAAGCTGAGGGCCTTTTATTTTTCCTAAAATAAAACGGCGGACACCCTTGTCCACCGTGAGTAAAATTTTTAGTTTAATTGAGCCAAAGCTTTTTTTATTTGTTTAAGACGGGTTTTTTGCAAGCATAAGCCTACAAGTTGTTTAGCGTTAGCTACTGGAATTTCTTGGTGATCCATTTCTATTCTGACGACTTTATCGTTTATCAGACCCCTTCCTTCAGAGGTTATGCTGACCTCTTTGCCCGTAGGCATTACACCATGAAGAACTTCAGCTAGCACTATAGTGCCATGCTCAGTATTGCATTTCCTTTTGGCATCACTGGCAGAAAAAATTTGTTCCACTTCGGCAACCCAGGTGGTGCTGGAAATTAAGAGATTATTCTTTTTAATAATCTCAGAATCGATTTTTTGGTCCATTATTCACTCCTATCTTTTGTTTTGGAAAGAAAATTTTTGTACAGCAATTACCTAATATTAGCTAAAATTTAGTGATTGTCAAGTGATACACCCCAGCTCCCTCAGGCGTTTGCTATAATAAGTAGTGCTATGAAATTAGGTAAAATAGTCAGTTTAATAATGCTCTTACTGGTTTTGGTAATTGGGCCATCAGCCAGTGTGTGGGCTCAGACCGGCGAAGAGAAAGCGGCAGCCAGGGCTGAGCTGGAAGCGGAACTGGCGCAAATCGAGCAGCAGATCAAGGCTTATGAAGCTGAACTTAAGGTTATCAAGGGTGAGAAGAACACTTTGCAGAATAAGATAAAGCAGCTGCGCAACAAGCAGGCTGCGCTAAATCTGCAGATTCAGGCGACTAATTTAAAGATTTCCGATCTGGAAAAAAAGATCACCCTGACCTTGGATGATATCAATCAACAGGAGCTATTGATATCTGCCATGCGGCAGCAGTTAAGCGAATATATCAGGCTGATGTACCAGCGTGATAGTTTTCCGGTGTATTATACTTTTCTGTTAGGCGGAAAACTTTCCGATATGATGGTTGATCTGGAGGCCTACATTCAGGTGAGCGAGGGTTTGCAGGTCTTGATGAATGAACTTAAAAATAGCAAGACACAGTTGGAAGCGCAGGCGGTAGTTTTGGCTGAGCAACAAGATGATAATAAGAATTTATTGTCGTTAAGTGTTTTGCAGCAGCAGTCGCTGGCTAATTCAGTTAGCGAGCAGAATGTTATTTTAAAACAAACCCAAGGCAGGGAAAGTGAATATCAAAAGCAGATCACAGTCAGCAAACAGCGTGTGGCCGAGATCCGCAGCCGTATATATCAGCTTTTGGGCGTGAGTCAAAATATTACTTTCGGGCAAGCCGTGGAAATCGCTACTTGGGTATCTCAGCAAACTGGCGTGAGAGCTGCCTTTTTGTTGGCGGTTTTAACTCAGGAATCAAATTTAGGGAAAAACGTGGGCACATGCAACCGGCCAGGGGATCCACCGGAAAAAAGCTGGCGCGTCATTATGAAGCCCACACGTGATCAAGAACCTTTCTTAGCCATTACTAAAGAGCTGGGCATGAATCCAGATGAAACCCCAGTCTCTTGCCCCATGAGAAATAAAGACGGCAGCCAACTGGGCTGGGGCGGGGCTATGGGCCCAGCGCAGTTCATCCCTTCCACTTGGCTGGGATACAAAGCGCGCATCGAGGCCTTCACTGGCAAGTCGCCAGCCAATCCTTGGGACATCAGGGATGCTTTTGTGGCTGCGGCCATACTGCTTAAAGCCAACGGGGCCGACGGCACCCGTGACGGCGAATGGAATGCTGCCATGCG
>CAZRDN010000067.1:0-4268 GCA_964598875.1 uncultured Gammaproteobacteria bacterium | reverse complement strand
GTCCTTAGCTCAAGCCGGTGACACAGTGGTGATAACAGGTAAGGGTGCAGAACAATTTATGTGTATGGCTGATAATAAAAAAATCCCCTGGGATGATAGACTAATCAGCAAAGAAGAGTTGAATAAGTTATCTAACCTTAGTTAAGGTGGCGTACGCAATTTATTTAGTCTGGTTTGGCGCACTAGTTCAGCTTTTGGGTAGTGCGGCTTACATTAAGGACACATTAAAGGGTAAAACAAAACCTAATAAGGTAACATGGTTTTTTTGGTCAGTGGCGCCATTGATCGGTTCAGCTGCAGCCATATCGGATGGTGTAGGTTGGGTAGTATTACCAGTGGTGATGGTTGGTTTTATTCCGCTGTTGATTTTATTAGCCTCATTTACCAATAGCCAGGCTTATTGGCAGTTAGGAAAATTTGATTATGCTTGCGGAATTTTTGCCGCCTTAGCTTTAGTATTGTGGCTGGTGACTAGCGAGCCTAAATTAGCAATCGCCTTTGCTATCATAGCGGATGCTTTGGCTGGTCTACCCACTCTGATAAAATCTTGGACACATCCAGATACAGAGACCCCGGTTGAATACGGGGCAACTATTTTTGCCAGCCTGGCTGGTTTACTGGCGGTGGAACGGGCGAATTTTTCCGAGATGGCCTTTCCTGTTTATTTGATTATTTTGAACAGTTTGGTGCTTGGCGTCCTGTATCGCCATAAAATTGCGAATTAATCGTCATCACGTATAGCTTGAGAGAAGTAAAACCAGTCTTTATAAACCACGACCGTGGTTATTTTATAGCTTTCAACATAATGTCCGGCCGGACATTATGCCCGCAGCAGAAAAGGACTGTCAAGTTTAATATTTAAATATAGTGAGATGATTTGGGGTTAATGGAATGTGGTTATGCTGACGACCAGAAAAGGATACTAGGCCTGGCATGCCATAGTTAGTAGTTGTGGATAAGTAGGTTATATTTTTGGCTAACTATTAATAAAAAAGGCTTATTTTAGCCAAAAACAGCCTATTTAGCTAATTTTAGCTTATCCACGGGCTTGACAGCTTGACAGTAAATAGTTTGATTGTTACACTTTACGTTACGTTTTTTCGCAAAATCAATTTAGGGATGTACCCTATTTTTGTGAAGCCTTATTAAGCTTAAAAGCAAATACTGACGCGCCCCCACTACATGCGTCTTTATTTTTTGCCTAAATCATAGGTTTATAAAACAAACTCGTTCCCTATTCGTATTATCCAAGATTACCAGATAAGGGAATGAGTAATTTTTATGTCTGCCACCGATAAGGAAAATTTAACAGGTATCCGCGAGAGACGTACTTTTACGCCTCTCAAGGATTCAATTCCTTTGCCTGATTTAATAGAGATACAAAGATCTTCCTATGATTGGTTTTTTTCTGAGGGTTTAAAAGAATTATTTGATGAGATTTCACCTATCAGAGATTTCATTGGTCGTGATTTGGAATTGTATTTTTTGGACTACAAGCTTGACGACCCGAAGTTTGACGAGGTTACAGCCAGGGCTAAGAATACAACTTTTGAATCAGCTTTACGGGTACGGACACAATTGACCAATAAGCGGACCGGTGAAATCAAAGAGCAGCAGGTGTATTTGGGAGATTTTCCTATCATGACACCGCGCGGTACTTTTGTGATTAATGGTATAGAGCGCGTGGTGGTTTCTCAGTTGATTCGTTCAGCTGGAGTTTTCTTTACTTCAGAATTTTTACGAGGCCGCAGGTATTATGGCGCTAAGATAATTCCGAATCGTGGCGCTTGGCTGGAATTCGAAACAGACATGAACAATGTCATCTGGGTAAAGATTGATCGTAAACGAAAAGTAGCGGCTACTTCACTGCTTCGTTCTTTTGGCTTAGCCTCAGATGATGAGATTAAGGCCAAATTTACCGAAGTCGATGTTCACCCCGACAATCGTTATATAGATTCAACTTTAGCTAAAGACGCCGCTAAAGATGAAGCTGAGGGCTTGATTGAAGTTTATAAACGTATTCGTCCTGGTGATCTAGCTACGGTAGATAATGCTAAGCAGCTTATTCATAACATGTTCTTTAATTTTGCTCGGTATGATTTTGGTAGGGTGGGCCGTTATAAGTTGAATCAGCGCTTTAATTTCAATATCGCGAATACTAAGGAAACTCGTGTGCTTAGACCTGAGGATCTAATCATGATTTTGTGTGAAATAATCAGGCTTAACAATACCCAGGATGAACCTGATGATATTGACCATTTGGGCAATAGGCGTGTGCGGGCGGTAGGGGAATTAGTTCAGAATAAGTTCCGTGTTGGTTTGGCTCGTTTGGAGAGAATCGTTAAAGATCGCATGTCCACGCAAGACATAGGTACCTTAACACCCAATCAATTGATCAATGCCCGCCCCATAATCGGTGCCATTAAAGAGTTTTTTATGTCCTCTCAGCTGTCGCAATTTATGGATCAAACTAATCCTTTGGCTGAGTTGGAGCACAAGCGTAGATTATCAGCCATGGGTCCTGGTGGTTTGTCGCGTGAACGGGCAGGTTTTGATGTAAGAGATGTACACCGCACCCACTATTCCCGTATTTGTCCGATCGCTACTCCAGAAGGCCCTAACATTGGCTTGGTCGGACACTTAGCATCTTACGCCCGGGTGAATAGTTACGGTTTTATTGAAACACCATTCCGCAAGGTGTTACATGATGTGGCTAACGACGGCCAAGCAGCTGTGGGTGAAATATTGAGACAAGACGTGATGTCTGGTTCAGATGAAAAAATTGGCAGCGAGGGTGATAAAATCACAACTGAACTAGCCAAGCGATTGCAGAACAGTGAGCAAAAGACCGTGCCAGTGAAGCCGCGAGTGACGAATGAAATAGTCTGGTTGGATGCTTTTGAAGAGGAGCAGCTTGTGACCACCGCTGCCACCACTCTAATTGATAAAGATGGTTATTTTATTAATGAGAGGTTAGAAGTTAGGGAACACGGTGAGCCGATTATTGATTTCAACTATAAAGTAGACTGCATGGATGTTTCACCTAAGCAGATTGTTTCTATTACAACTTCCTTGATTCCATTTTTGGAGCATGATGACGCGGTGCGTGCTCTCATGGGCACCAACATGCAACGCCAAGCAGTGCCCTGCATCAGACCACAGGCGCCAGTAGTGGGTACAGGCGTAGAAGCTAAAGCTGCCCAGGATTCAGGTCAGGCAGTGGTAGCTGATATAGCTGGTGAAGTTACTTTGGTGCAGGCTGATCGTGTAGAAATTAAGGATGAGAAAAATAAAGTGCACGTATATCCTTTGATGAAGTTTATGCGTTCCAATGCTTCTACCTGTTTGAACAATAAACCTCTAGTTAAGAAAGGCCAGAAAGTCAGTAAGGGTGATGTGATTGCCGACGGCGCAGCCACTGAAGCGGGTGAATTGGCCTTGGGGCAGAACTTGGTAGTGGCATATATGTCTTGGGAAGGTGGTAATTACGAAGACGCTGTGCTTATTTCTGAAAAATTAGTACACAATGATCGCTATACGTCTATTCATATTGAGGATTACACCATTGATGTGCGCGATACTAAATTGGGTCCGGAAGTAGTGACTCGGGATATACCTAATGTGGGTGATGAAAAACTAAAGGACCTGGATGAAGGTGGCATCATTCGTATTGGTGCCGAGGTTTCATCGGGTGACATTTTAGTCGGTAAGATCACACCTAAGGGCGAAACCGAATTATCGGCTGAAGAAAAATTATTAAGAGCTATTTTTGGTGAAAAAGCTAAGGATGTGCGCGATAGCTCTTTGTATTTGGAGCACGGCGAACACGGTAAGGTGGTAGATATTAAGATTTTCAGCCGTGAGAACGGCGATCGTTTGCCATCCGGTGTTACTAAGTCAATTCAAGTTTCTATTGCTCAGTTAAGAAAGATACAAGTCGGTGACAAAATGGCAGGACGTCACGGCAATAAAGGTGTTATTAGTCGCATCGTACCCTCAGAGGATATGCCGTTCCTACCTGATGGTCGGCCGGTGGATATAATCTTGAATCCTCTGGGCGTGGCTTCACGTATGAACTTGGGGCAAATTTTAGAAACTCATTTGGGTATGGCCGCACAGAGCCTAGGTTATTATGTATCTACACCAGCATTAGATGGTGTACCAGAAGAGTCTATTCGACAGGAACTTACCAGAGCAGGTTTGCCCGAGGATGGTAAAGTAATGCTTTATGACGGCCGCACAGGCCAGCCGTTTGCTGAGAAAGTGAC
>CAZRDN010000066.1:0-4375 GCA_964598875.1 uncultured Gammaproteobacteria bacterium | reverse complement strand
GCTCGATAATCGGCTTGAAGTGACGATAGAACAGGGTAAGCAAAAGAGTACGAATATGAGCGCCGTCCACATCAGCATCTGTCATTATAACTATGCGATCGTATCTTAAATCTTCCAACTTGAACATCTCACCTATATTAGTGCCCAAGGCTATGATTAGTGACTTAACTTCGTTATTAGCCAGCATTTTATCAAGCCGCGCTCTTTCTACGTTCAAGATCTTACCACGCAATGGCAATATGGCCTGAAATCGCCTATCCCTGCCTTGTTTAGCTGAACCACCAGCGCTATCGCCCTCCACAATAAAGAGCTCGCTCTCTTTAGGGTCACGACTAGAGCAATCAGCCAGCTTGCCGGGTAAAGCAAAGCCTTCCAGAGCACCTTTACGTAGCACCGTATCGCGCGCGGCACGGGCAGCCATCCTGGCACGTGAAGCTAACAAGCACTTGCCCACAATGCTTTCCGCATCCCTAGGGTTCTCCTCTAAGAAAATGGCTAACCCCTCCGCCACCACACTATCTACAATCGGCTTCACTTCAGCATTGCCTAATTTAGCTTTGGTTTGACCTTCAAATTGCGGGTCTTTTAGCTTGACCGAAACAACGGCGGTCAAACCTTCACGCGAATCTTCACCTGTTATATTGTCGTCCTTTTCCTTTAAGAAACCCTTGGCTCGGGCATAATTATTCAAGGTTCTAGTGAGCGCGGTCTTAAAACCAACCATATGCATACCACCTTCCACTGTATAGATATTATTGGCAAAACTAAAAGCAGTCTCCTTGTAATCATCTATATATTGCAAGCCCACTTCTACCTGCACATCATTTACTTCCTTATGAACATAGAACACACGGTCATGTTTGGCTTCGGACAAATGATTTAAATGCCTGACATAAGAAGCGACACCGCCCTCAAAATGAAAAGTATACTCTTGCGTCTTACCCTTAACTCGTTCATCCTTGGCTATTAATCTAATACCTTTGGTTAAATAAGCCTGCTGCCTAAGGTGATCTAAAATATAACGCCAATCAAAATCTAGGGTAGAAAATATTTCCGGATCAGGCTCAAAAGAAATAATTGTACCTGTGCCGCGGGCATTACCAACAGCCTTAACTTTACTTTGCGCTTTCCCGCGCTTATATTCCTGTACCCAAAGTTTGCCGTCCCGTTTTACCTCGGCCTTCATCCAAGTAGACAGAGCGTTCACTACAGACACACCCACGCCGTGCAAGCCGCCGGAAACTTTATAACCTTCACCGCCAAACTTGCCGCCAGCATGCAACTTGGTTAACACGGTCTCCAACGCCGACACGCGAGTTTGCTTATGGATATCAACTGGAATACCCCTACCATCATCTGATACTGTGACTTGCGAACCAGGCAGTAACGTTACCACGATATTACTAGCAAACCCGGCCATAGCTTCGTCTATACAATTATCCACCACTTCCCAAATCAAATGATGCAAACCTTCTTTGGCTGTGTTGCCAATATACATGCCTGGCCGCTTGCGCACCGGCTCCAAGCCTTCTAGTACTGTGATTTGTTCAGCAGTATAACCACCTGTTTTCTTTTTTACTTCTTTATCTTTTGGCATAAATTAACGAATAGTGACTTTAAATTTACTTTGTAAGACCTTGGTTATTTCAGCCATAACCTCATCCACCTCAGAAGATCTAAGTGTCCGTTCAGGATGGCGGAATAATATTTTAAAAGCAATACTGTTCTTAGCCTCATAAACATCAAACACCCTTACTTCATCGATCAAAGAAGACGCTTTCCTAACAGTCGCTTCAATATCCGACCATTTAACCTCAGGTTGCATAACCATAGAAACATCTCTTTCCACTTTGGGGTACTTGGGTAATGGTTCAAACTCTGTCTGTCTTTTATTATACAAACCATCTATTTCTATCTCAGCGATTACTCCCTCAGCTATCATCTGATACTGAGGTGATAGTTGTTCGCCCGTTTTATCTGCTATTAACTCAATAATCCCTTTTAAGACCCTAAAACTGCTACCATTCTTATCATAAACCGCTAAGATCAGATGCCATGGCTGATTAGGTAACTTGTGGCCTTTGGGTGAAACCAGGTGAGGCCCATTATCTTCTTGAAAAACCCTACCCAATTCAAACATCCTAACGGCTTCACTATGAGCCCGTCTCGTATTTATAAACTGCTCGGCAAAAGATGCCATCAAACTAGGGCGCAAAAACTGCTTGGTTTTATCTACCGGGTTGACTAACTCCAGCTTGCCACCATGTTCGCTACCTATAAATGAATAAGATAAGGTTTCAACAAACCCAACACCCACCAAAAGATCCCTTAACTGCCACCTGAAGTCCTGCTCAGGCTCATGTGCCGCCGGCGACATGGGGAAAGACGGTAGGGTTAGGGGTATTTTGTCGTAACCGTAAATGCGAGCGACTTCTTCTATTAAATCTTCTGGGATAGTTATATCACGGGTCGCTCGCCAACTGGGTATTGTTACTTTAATTTCCTGACCAGTCACATTAACCTTAAAGCCCAAGGCCTCTAAAATTTGTCGGACTTCGTCTTCTGAAATACGACAACCTAAACGTTGGCTCAACCAGTTGATATTGAAATTAATATTCTTAACGTCTGGTACAACTGGATAAACATCCACCAATTCGCTGACCACTTGGCTACCAGGCACAACTTCTTGCAAAAGTTCAACTGTACGCCTAATAGCAAGTTCGGCCAATTCAGGGTCCAGGCTTTTCTCAAACCTAGCCGAAGCCTCAGTCCTTAAGCCTAGGCGTAAACTAGTTTGCCTAACATTCACCGGTTCAAAATTTGCTGATTCTATAATAATGCTTTCAGTCTGTTCGCCCACCTCACTGGCTTCACCGCCCATAATGCCGGCAATGGCCTGAGCTTGCTTATTGTCCGCTATCACTAAAGTATTAACATCCAACTTCCTGGTCACCCCATCAAGACTTGTGATTGATTCACCTTTATTTGCCAAACGAACTATTATCTCAGCACTAGCCAATTTAGCTAAATCAAAGGCATGTAATGGCTGCCCTAACTCAAGCATTACATAATTAGTCACATCAACAATATTATTAATCGGCCTCATGCCTAGACTTAATAATTTTTGTTGTAACCACTCAGGACTTGGCCCCACTTTAATGCCCGACATTATTATCCCTAAATAGCGCCGGCAGTATTCTGTATTTTTTATCTTAATTTGTAATTTAGTGTGACCGCTGCTCTGCAAAGAACTGATAGCCGGAAAATTAAATGGCTGACGCCAAACAGCGGCCAATTCCCGTGCCATGCCTAAGTGCCCCCACAGATCAGGCCGATGAGTAATTGATTTATTGTCTATTTCGATTATCACATCATCTAATCCTAAAGCTTCTGCTAAAGGCATGCCTGGTTTGGCAGACAGCTGTGACAAGTCCATAATGCCATGCTCTATGGCTTGCGGGTCATATAAACTAAGCTCTTCAGCTGCACAAACCATTCCTTCAGAAGCTACACCCCTGATTACAGCTTTGGCTAATGGTGCCCAATCAGCTTCACCATGCCACCTGACTTGCGTACCAACTTGAGCAAAAGCCACTTTCATACCTGCCCGCAGGTTCACGCCACCACAAACAACTTCCAAAGATTTCTTGCCTATATCTACAACAGCAAGCTTTAATTTATCAGCCCCTGGGTGTTCTTTTACTTCCTCAACCAAACCAACCACCGCCCCCTCAAGACGCTTTTTAAAATCAATGATGCCATCCACCTCAACAGTGTGCATGGTCAAAGTATTAGCTAAGCTGTCAGCCGATACGCCCTTAGGTGGCGTCACGAATTTCTTTAGTATTTCGTAAGAAACCTTCATACACTAAAACTGTTCTAAGAACCTTAAATCGCCGCTTAAGAACAACCTGATATCATCAATTTTATAGCGCATCATAACTAAACGAGATAAACCTAAACCAAAAGCAAAGCCGCTATACTCTTTTGCATCAAGCCCACCATACTCCAAGACTCGCGGATGCACTAAACCACAAGGCAACAGTTCCACCCAACCATTTTGCTTACATACACTACAACCCTTGCCATCACACACCAAACACTTGATATCCAATTCAAAGCCTGGTTCCACAAACGGAAAATAGCCTGGGCGCAGCCTGACCTCAACTTCTCTTTTAAAAATACCAGACAATAGTGCTTTCATCGTAGCAATAAGATGAGAGATGGATATCTCCTTATCAACCACCAAACCTTCAAGTTGCCAAAACTGCGTATCATGTGAAGCATCAGTGGCCTCATAGCGGAATACTCGCCCCGGCACCACTACTCTCAAGGGCGCCCCATATTTCTCTAGGGCCCTAACCTGCATAGCCGA
>CAZRDN010000065.1:0-4380 GCA_964598875.1 uncultured Gammaproteobacteria bacterium | reverse complement strand
AGGCTCGTTTTACTTTTGGTAAGCGACGCCATTTGGTCAGGTTACTCTCAAGCCACCAAGCCAAGGTAGCCTTAGCAGATTCGCGGCTTGATAGCCAGCTTAATCGTTTAATACCGCGCCCTAGCCTGGCCCAGAATAAAGTAAATCCACCACCAGACTTAGTTTTAACAGTTGAGTTCACAGCGGGCTCAGCCGGTGTTGGCGGCAGCACCCTAGGCGTTTCAAGGTAGTTGCTGTCAGTGGGAGCTTTGTTGAATTTGCTCTTGATATAACCAAAGAGCTTGGGTTGCAGTAGGGAGGCGGTTTGCGCCTTGGTTTTTAATAAATGATCCATAGATTGCCCAGTGCCTTCCGCTTCACTGGCCCAGGACATTTTTAGGCAGATCAAACCTAAGGGCGGATGGATCTTGAGCTGCAGCATGTATTTTTCAATTTCACGCAAGGATTGTCCGGGCGGCCTTCCGGGAATAAGATTGCGCAGGCGATCCCAGGAAAAATAATCAGTTAGCGCTGGTGTAGCCAGCAGTAGACTTTCACCAGGTAAGATATCACCGGTTATAAGATTATCAAAAGTAGGACTGGGCTTGGCGGCTTTTTTGCCAGCTGCTGCCACCAAAGCGTTGGAAAGTTTATTCGCACTGATTACAAAAGCATCGATGTGCCCTAGGTTGGACAAAGCGATCTGTTGGCCCGTTAGGTAGGCCAGTAAGAGTTGGTAGCGCGGTGACAGGGGATTACCCATCAGTCTTTCTTGGCCTTGCAAGAATTGGTTAACAGCTAAGACAATATTTTCCAGCACAGCATCAGCTGTTCCTGGATTATTTTTATATTCCTGCCAGGCGTGTTCCAGCTCAGTGTTTATATTCTGTAAAAATTCTTGCCGTGTCTGAGGTGCGAGATTGAGCTCGGCCAAAAAAAGCAGCATGCCCTTAGGGCTTGGCCAAACAGTGGCCACCACATGAGCCTCCCTGGTGGGCAAGGCCAAGGTCGCCACCTTGGTAGTTACGGTTGATTTATCTGGTGCCATGGAGCTTTACGCAGTATATGCAGTTAAGTATACTATAATTGTTCACAAATTTATAAGTCTCTAATTAAGATTAATTTAGGTTAGCGAGTTTTGGCAATAGTCTTAAATTGATAAAACATGTTAGAACAGTTGTTTGGCTCCAGGACCAGGGTTAAGTTATTGCGGTTATTTTTGACCAATCCAACCGTGCCTTTTTATGTTAGGGAAATAAGCCGTAAGGTCGATGAGCAACTTAATTCAGTGAGGCGCGAGCTGGCTAATCTGACCCGTTTGGGTGTGGTGGAAGCCAGTCAGGAGCAGGATAAAAAGTACTATCAGCTGAACACTGGTTTTGTTCTGGCGCAGGAACTGAAGGCTGTTATTTTAAAATCACAGCTGTTAATGGAACAGGACTTGGTTAAAAAGATCCGCGAGTTAGGCAAGGTCAAGTATCTAGCTTTAACCGGCATGTTCACCAATGCCAAACAAGCTCCCACCGATATTTTGTTGGTGGGTAAGATCGACCGAAGTTTACTGGTCAGGCTTATTGAGAAGTTCCAGCGTGAAGTGGGTAAAGAGGTGAACTATACCTTATTATCTGCCAGGGAATATAATGAAAGAAGGGGCCTGGGCGATAAATTCTTATTAAGCATCTTAAATAGCCCGCAAATGGTGGTGGTAGACGAGCTTAACGAACCTGACTAAAATATTAGTATATGATGACAGTATTTAATTTTGGCTCTCAGCCTCAGGTCATAAAGATAAAGAACTCGGCTGATTTCAAAAAAGCCTTAAAAGCCAAGGGGCCCTATTGGATAGATTTCGACAGACCAAGCAAAGAAGAGACCAAGTATTTGTCAGAAGTTTTTGGCTTTCATCAGTTGTCTATTGAGGATTGTTTTGATGAAGTTCATTATCCTAAATTAGAGCAGTTTGCTAAGTATCTTTTTGTCATCGTCCATACCTTGGAAGCTAGTAATAAAAGACGCCCTACAGCCGAAGTGGATTTTTTTATAGCTGATAAATATTTAGTGACCGTTCATCAGCGTCCGTCTCAGGTGTTAGAAACGGCTCGTCAGCACTTGGCGGCCGGGGCTATTAGTTGGGCTCAAACTCCAGCTATGTTATTTCAAGCCTTGGCTAGTCGTTATGTGGATGAGTATTTCCCCATGTTGGATGAGCTGGATGATGAGATCGACCATATGGAAGACGAGGTGTTCAAATTGAATAAGGGTGGTGAGATACAAAGCGGCATTTTGATTAATCAATTTCTACTGACCAAGAAAAAGATAGTTACCCTGCGTCGGCTGTTAACCCCTCAGCGCGATATATTTTCTCGGTTAGCTAGGGGAGAGTTCAGTCAGATAGCCCCAGAGGTCTCGGTATACTTTAGGGATGTTTACGACCGTCTGTTTAGGATTACTGAGATGCTTGATTCTTTCCGTGACGTGCTTTCGTCCACCCTGGAGGCGCATCTCTCGGTTGTCTCTAACAGGTTGAATGAAGTGATGAAGGTTTTAACCATTGTCACAGTGATACTATTACCACTCACTGTCATCACCGGCATTTATGGCATGAACTTTCGTTATATGCCGGAACTGTACCATCCTATGGGATACCCCTGGGCTTTAATGTTAATGCTGACTATAGGTTTGTCGTTGGTGTGGTACTTTAAGCACAGGCGGTGGTTGTAATGGCACCAGTCAGAAAAATGACCGAGTATTATTGGTATTTAGATGGCGTGTCAAGCCGTGATTTGGTTATGGTGGTTTTTGACAAGTCAGGCCGTCAAATTAAACACCAAGTAGTTAAGAATGGCAGTTACACTGAGAAATTATTGCCCAACTTGGTTAAGTTACTAGGTTTTAAGAAAAATACTGTACCTAAGGGTATAGTAGTCCTGCAGGGGTCGGGCAGCTATTCGCAGATCAGATTGATTTGCGCTACAGTGAACGCCTTAGCCTTTGCTTGGGGGATAAAAGTAGCGACCACCACCAGGGCGCCAGCAAAAATAGCGAGCCCAGTGCAGTATAAATGGCAAAGAATCATTTGGCCAAAGTATAGCGGACCAGGCGTAGGTTAGTTATTTTATAAGTTAAGCCCCTTACCGTAAGGGGCTTTTTGTGTTGTGGTAAGGCAGGTGGGGATGTGTTTAACTTGTTGATTGACAGATGGACTTAAGTGGGGTAAAATGGAATAGTAGTGGTTTAAAGTGGATAAAAGTGGGGAAAAGCCAATAGCAGTGTGGATAAACCGCTTAATTATTACTAACTAAAGAACACAAGCCAAGATGTTTATAGGTGAATATCAGCATTCGCTAGACGATAAGGGCAGGATGCAAATACCGTCTAAGTTTAGATCCGAACTAAAGGTGGGGGCGGTGGTTACTCGTGGTTTAGACAATTGTTTGTTCCTTTACACCAGACAGGCCTGGTCTGACCTAGCCAAAAGGTTGGCCAATCTGCCTATCTCCCGAGCTAAAACGCGTGCTTTTGCCAGACTGATGCTAGCCGGGGCGATGGACGTTGAAATTGATGCTCAAGGGCGCATGTTATTGCCTGACTATTTAAGGAAGTATGCCAAGCTGAAGCGACAAGTAGTGGTAGCTGGTTTATATAACCGTTTGGAAATTTGGGATAAGACCGGCTGGGAGAATTATAAGCGATCCACTGAAAAGGCGAGTGGTGATATAGCTGAGGCTTTAGCTGAACTAGGTGTTTAGTCCAATAGGGTAGGCGTGTCGCTATCATATGATAAACACCCACACGCCAGTACTTTTAGAAGATGCCATAGCAGGATTAAATTTATCAGTTGGCGACCAAGTGATTGATGGTACTTTTGGTGCCGGAGGTCATACCAGCGCGCTGATCAAGCAGGTAGGCAAACAAGGCAGGGTCATGGCCTTTGATAAGGATCCAGCCGCCATTAAAGAGGGGCAGAAAAATTTTAAAGAACTCCATAAAAACGTAATTTTAATCAATGATTCATTCAGTCAATTAGAAAGTTATGCAGAACGCAACGAGTTTAATAACGTGGCTGGCGTGCTTCTGGACTTGGGTTTTTCATCGACTCAACTCGCCGATAGATCTAGAGGATTTTCTTTCCAAATTTCAGGGCCCTTAGATTTACGCTATAACCCGACCGTGGGTACCAGTGCGGCAGAGTTACTTAATACTTATCAAGCAAAAGATTTGGAACAGGTTTTTAAAGACGGAGGCGAGCCAACTTATCGCCGTTTAACAAAAGAAATAATTGAGGCACGACGTCAGCAGCCTTTGCTAACAACAGACGATTTACTAAGAGTGGTGGAGAGTAGCAAAGGAAGTGGAGGCCGTTCCTTACATCCCGCAACCTTAGTCTGGCAATCATTAAGA
>CAZRDN010000064.1:0-4461 GCA_964598875.1 uncultured Gammaproteobacteria bacterium | reverse complement strand
GGCCATTTGTTGGTGGCTACGCTACTTCCTCAGTCTTAGAACTGCAAGCATTTATAGGCATAACCGCCTTAATTACCATTATATTGGCGGCCATGGTATCACAATCGCGTTTAAGCGAACAGCGTTTTCGCGATTTGATAGAGCACAGTTTTGAAGGTATAGCTTTATTGAATGAAAGGGGTGAGGTTTATTATGCCAGCCCATCCACCAAACAGGTGCTGGGTTTTTCACCAGCAGACCTAAGCAATAAAGAATGGCTGACCGTAATAAATAAAGATGATCGTGAGAGGATAAGAATATTGCTTGCCGAATTGGTAAATAGTAAAGGTAAGACCATAAATATTGAAACTCAGGCGAAAAAAAAGGGAGGAGAAATAGTCTGGTTGGAATGTACTGCCACCAATCTTTTGCACGAGCCAAGTGTGCAGGCTATTGTGGTTAACTATCGTGAGATCACCGATCGCAAGCAAGCAGAACAGAATCTCAAACTTTATAATGCGAGGTTAGCCGAGGAGAAGGCTAAAGACGAAGCGCTTATCGCCAGTATAGGAGACGCTATTATAGCGACCGACGCTCAAGGTAAGATAATTCGCGTTAACCGTGCGTTTGAGACTATGACTGGCAGAGAGCCAGAAGAAGTTTTTGGCCACACCACTGCTGAAATATTAAGAGTGGAAGACGATAAAGGTCATCCTATTCCTGATAAAGACAGATCTTTGCATAAAGCGTTTAGTAGCGGTCAGCGGGTGGTGGCTGCTCACTATTTGGTTCGCAAGGACGGCTCAAAATTACCAGCGACCATCACCGCCACACCCATAATTTACGAAGGCGAGGTCATAGGCGCTATAGAGGTTTTACATGATATTACTAAAGAAAAACAGATAGACAGGGCTAAAACGGAATTTGTGGCCTTAGCTTCGCACCAGCTTAGGGGGCCGCTAGCCACGGTTAATTGGTATGGTGAGGCCTTGATGTCCAATGAAAAATTCAATTTAACGCCGCAACAGAAAAAATACCTGGATGTCATCTACAGCCACAACCAAAGGATGATTCATTTGGTGAACGCTTTGCTCAACGTATCGCGTATTGAATTGGGCACATTTATGGTAACACCTGAGCCGACCGATGTGGTGGCGGTCGCTAAAACGGTCATAGAGGGCGTCATACCAAAAATTGAAAGTAAAAAAATTAAATTCTCCACCAAGTTCGACAAGATACCTCAAATTGAAGCTGATCCTAAATTAACCTGGACGATTTTAGGAACATTACTAGAAAATGCCGTTAAGTATACTCCACCGGAAGGAAAAGTAAGTTTTAATATTGTGAGAAAGGAAGAGGGTGATAAATTAGGTAACAAGGTATTAAAAGAGCCAACCGTTGCTTTTATTTTTGAGGATACAGGGTGCGGTATCCCGCGCGAACAGCAGGACAGGATTTTCACCAAATTCTTCCGGGCTGATAATGCCATAAAAACCGACCCTGATGGTAATGGCCTGGGGCTGTATATAGTTAAAACGTTGCTGGATAATTTGGGTGGGCAAGTCTGGTTTGACTCAGTTGAGCATAAGGGCACTACTTTTTATGTGACCCTGCCTTTGTCAGGCATGCCGCGCAAGGAGGGTACCAGGCGTTTGACCTAAGGTAAATTTAAATCTTATCCTAAAGTAGGACAGCTTACGATTAATACTTATTTAATCATTTTTAATCATTCACCTACAAACATATGGCTAATAATGGCAAAACCGTACTAATAGTGGAGGATGAGCCGGATTTACTCACCATCCTGGCTGACAAATTCAATAGTGAGGGTTTTAATGTAGTTACTGCTAGGGATGGTCAAGAGGGCTTGGATTCCTTAACCAAGGCCAAGCCAGATGCTATCTTGCTGGACATAATTATGCCCCGTATGGATGGTATTACTATGTTAAAAAAGATGAGGGAAGATAAGGATAATAAAGATATACCAGTGATAGTTTTGACGAATCTGGCTGATTCAGATGCTGTGGTAACCTCGCTTGAGCACGGAGCTTTCGATTATCTCATAAAAACTGATTGGCATTTGGCAGAGGTGGTTAATAAAGTGAAACATCGCCTGAATATGAATCAGTGAATTTTTAAATAATCAGAACATGAGCAGTCAAAAAATAATCGTTATATTGCGCATCGCCCTAGGTTTCATTTTTTTGTGGGCGTTTTTAGATAAATTTTTTGGCTTAGGCTTTGCTACAGCAGCCGAGAGAGCGTGGCTCAATGGCGGTTCGCCCACGGCTGGTTTTTTGCAGCATGGCACTGAAGGCCCGCTAGCCCAAATATTCCAGAGTTTGTCTGGTAGTGCGGCCGTGGATTGGCTTTTTATGTTGGGGTTATTGGGGATTGGCCTAGGTTTAATTTTTGGTATCATGGTGCGACTAGCATCGTGGGGCGGCTTGGTAATGATGGTTTTAATTTATTTATCCTTAATGCCGCCAGATAATAATCCTGTGATTGATGAGCATGTGATATACGGTTTGTTTTTTCTTTATTTTATAAGTCAACCACCTGCAGGTTGGTGGTCTCGCACTAAATTAGTAAGGGAGTATCCCTGGTTAGCTTGATCTAGCCTTAAGTTTAGGGGTGTTGACATAATAAGTTAGATAATATATTCTAATAATTGAATATGTTTCAGGCTGTTTTTAAACGCCAGTCAGCCCTAATGAAAGCCTTGGCTAATCCCAAGCGTTTGGAAGTGCTTCATTTACTTAAGCAAGGTAAGTTATCAGTCTCGGAAATTGAGCGTATGTTAGGACTAAGACAAGCTAACCTCTCCCAACATCTAATGGTTTTGCGTAGGGTTGGTGTGGTGTTGACGGAGCGTAAGGGTAAGGAAATTTATTATGAGTTGGCCCACTCTAATTTTGCTCAAGCGTCTGAATTAGTCAGGCAGGTATTAATGAGACAGTTTGGTGGAGAAATTGCTAAAGCTTCGCGGCAATTATCAGTTGTTAAAGATCCTGTTTGTGGTATGAAGCTTACGCGTGTGGCCGCTGCTCGAAGCTTAAAGCGTGGTGGCCGGCAATATTATTTTTGTGGTGCTGGCTGTGAACAGGCTTTTAAAAAAAGATAAGTTATGCCAACTAACAAAATAAGATATCAAGTTCAGGGCATGCATTGCTCAGCTTGTGAGGTTTTGGTGGAAAGGGCTTTTCGTAATTGTTCGCAGGTTATCAAAGCAAAAGCCAACCAGGGTGGTTGGGCTGATGTTTGGTGTACTAGCGAGCCTAACCTGGTTGCTGTAAATGAAACTTTATCAAGTCACGGTTATAAAGTTTTACCTGGGAGAGTTAATCAAGGTGGGTTTAATTCAAAAAAAATTGGCGGTGTAATTCTGGTCATTATAGCCACTTATCTCTTGTTTAAAAAATTTAACCTAGTTCCTAACTTGGCTATGGGTAGTGATTTATCCTGGGGAATAGTTTTTGTAATGGGTTTGGTGGCGGCGGTCTCTAGTTGTATTGCGGTAACCGGGGGTTTGTTAGTAGCAGTTTCCGCGGCTAATAACCAGGCGCACCCCAATAGCACTGGTTGGCAAAAAATTAAACCTCATATTTATTTTAATATTGGCCGTATCGTAGGCTATGCCTTTTTGGGTGCAGCTGTTGGCGCCTTAGGGGCGGTTTTGTCATTCTCCACTTTTATTAATGGCTTGATAACAATTCTAGCTAGCCTAGCCATGATTATTTTAGGTTTGAAACTTTTAAATTTTCTGCCGTGGTTTTCCAGTATGAACATACGGCCACCTAAGTTTATAGCGCATAAATTGCATGATACCGCAGGTAATCCTAAGCCTTGGGCGCCGTTTATTTTAGGGGCAGCTACTTTTTTCCTGCCTTGCGGTTTTACTCAAGCTCTACAGCTTTATGTATTAACTAGGGGCGAAGCTTTAACAGGTGGTTTAACCATGTTGGTGTTTTCTTTAGGCACATTGCCAGCGTTAGTAGGCTTAGGGGCTATCACAAGTTTTGTTAAGGGGCGTTGGCAATACGCCGTTACTGTAGTAGCTGGCGCCATGGTAGTAACATTAGGCTTTATTAATTTTGGCTATGGCGCAAATTTAACTGGCTTAAGCAGTAAAATCGTCCAGGCTAAGGAAAATTTAAAAATAATGTCGAGCCAACGTGGTTTAGAAATTAATGATCCAAATGTGATAGTAGAAGATGGTGTGCAGTTGGTGAAAATGGATGTAGTGGCACGGGGATATTCGCCTAATCGGTTTACTATTAGAGCTGGATTGCCTGTTAGGTGGGAAATTGAAGGGGTTAATACTTATGGCTGCCAGAGTATTTTACAATTTCCCGCAATTGACTCAACAACCTATATAAAACCAGGAAAAAATATTATTGAATTCACTGCCCAAGGCCAAGGACAGTTACCTTTTCATTGTGCCATGGGTATGTATACTGGCAGCTTTACTGTGTTGCCAGA
>CAZRDN010000063.1:0-4468 GCA_964598875.1 uncultured Gammaproteobacteria bacterium | reverse complement strand
GAGTAACTATGTACAATTCGCGATATCCATCAAATAATCAACTTCTATTTATTGTCATAGGAGTTTTCATTATCGGTATAATGACAGTTGTTAGCATAAACATTTTTAATCAAGCATCTTCATATACTGATCCAGAACCAGTGGCTGTAATACTCAGCCAACCAGAATGGAGCATCACGATAGCTTACGCTACGGCAATAAGGCTAGATACTATGGAAAAAATCAAAGTCGCTTTTTCCGATAGCAGGATTTCAAAAGGCTCGAGAGTTATTCTTGATATTCCTGGCCCAGATGAACTGTGGACCACTATAGCGCGGCTTGATACAACTGAAAATTAATTAACAAAAACCAAAACCCCTGGCATCCGTGGGTTAAAACGGACAAGGAGAAAAAATGAGATTATTTTATTTTATTATTATAGTGGTCACACTACTATTATATAGCTGCACCGAACAGTACAAAGTCAGAAATCTTGGTGAAGTTGGTGTCTACGACTTACCACCAGGGAAAAAACTGATTGTTGTGACTTGGAAAGAGGATAACCTCTGGTACCTTGTCAGAGACCGCAAAGAAGGTGAGTCGGTAGATACTTTCGAATTTATCGAAACATCCAGTTTTGGCATCTGGGAAGGAAAAATGATCTTGCGTGAAAATTAATAATAATAAATACATAGTACAAGGGTCCTGGAATATTCTGGGACCTTTTTATATACCTTGAAAAAATCCCCGTCTTCTGCTACTTTAGGCTGTATCGCTATGACAGCCTTTAATGATGTAAAAAGCCTGGTAAAGCAGAACAATCCTGGTGCAGACCTCACCATGCTAGAGCTGGCTTTTGATTTCGCGACTAAAGCCCATGCTGGCCAAAAACGCTTAGATGGCACGGACTATATCACCCACTCCTTGGAAACTGCCTATACCCTGGCCCACATGAATTTGGACCTGGATACCATAATAGCCGGCTTGTTGCATGATGTACCGGAAGATACAGCTGTTACCTTAGAAGAGGTGGAAGCTAATTTTGGCCCCCAGGTGGGCAAACTAGTAAAAGGGGTCACCAAGCTCGGTAAAATAAAATACCGCGGACTGGAAAGATACGCCGAGAATTTACGCAAAATGTTCGTGGCTATGGCCGAAGATGTCCGCGTGGTCATTATTAAATTGACCGATCGTTTACATAATTTAAAAACACTTTCCTCTCTGCCGCCTGTTAAACAGCAACGCATTGCCCGAGAAACTTTGGAAATATATGCCCCGATTGCTAACCGCCTAGGTATTGGCGAACTTAAGGGTGAGTTGGAAGATCTGGCTTTCAAATATGTATATCCGGAAGAATACGCTTGGACAGTTAAGCAATCAAAAACCAGGTTGGAAGATCAGCTGTCTTATATTAATGAAGCTATTGAGGAAATTAAAAAATTACTAGAAAAAAGCAATATAAAGGTCATTTCCATTCATGGCCGAGTAAAACATCTTTATTCGCTTTACCGCAAACTGCAGCGCAAAGATATGGATATATCAAAGGTATATGATCTAGTGGCTGTGAGAATAATCGTTAACAACGAAGCTGATTGCTACCATATCTTGGGGCTCATCCACAGCCAATGGAAACCACTGCCGGGGCGCATTAAAGATTATATTGCGCAGCCCAAGCCTAATGGCTACCGCTCTCTGCATACCACTGTTTTTGGTGAAGCTGGCAGGATAATTGAATTTCAAATACGCGATACCTTAATGCACGACCACGCTGAATACGGTATTGCCGCTCACTGGCATTATAAAGAAGGTCGGCAAACTGAATTAAAACTCCCACCAGAACAATTAAAGTGGATCACTGAGTTGTTGCAATGGCAAAAGGATATTACGGACAACGAACAATACCTAGACAGCCTGAAGTTAGATATTTTCCAAAATAGGATCTTTGTGCTGACGCCAGAAGGTGACGTTATTGACCTGCCAGAAGATGCCACCCCTGTTGATTTTGCCTACCACATTCATACTGACATTGGTAACCACTGTACTGGCGCGCGTGTCAATGAAAAAATGAGCTCGCTTGATACCATGCTTAAAAGCGGAGATCTGGTGGAGATACTAGTAGATAAGAACAGGGCTGGTCCAGCTGAAGATTGGCTGAAATTCGTTAAAACCAATATGGCCAGGGCGCATATAAAAACTTACTTGAAGAAAAAGCGAGGCAGTTTGGCAAAAATATTCAGCCGCCGTTCGGCTAAAACAGCAAACCCGTCGGGTTAAGTCTTTTTTCGACGGGTTTGCTGTTTTAATAGCGCGGTTGGTTTTGCTACGTCGTCATCTTTCGTATAATCTCCCTTAATTCTTCACTGGCATAATATACGATCTCGATCAAGCCTCTTTGGGTGGTACCCTTTATTCTCACTTTGGTACCCAGCTTGTTCTGCAGCTCCTGCTCAAGCGCTCTTAGCTCCGGCGAACCAGAAACCTTAGTTCGCTGGTGAGAACGAACTCTAATACCCTGAGCTTTGACTTCAGCCAAATGAACCGGCAAGCCTTCTCGCAAGATCGAGGCAAAAAACTTTTCCTGTTCAACTGCTGTGGGCAAGCTCAATATGACCTTAGCGTGTCCAACAGTAATGCGCCCATCGCGCAAAGCCTGCTGGATAGTAGCAGGTAAACTTAAAAGCCTTTCTATGTTAGCCACCTGCGGACGTGACTTACCTACTTGTTTAGCCACCTGCTCCTGGGTCAAATTAAATTCTGACTGCAAGCGCCGATAAGCAGCAGCTTCCTCCAAAGGATTCAAATCCTGGCGCTGGATATTTTCAATTAAAGCTAATTCCAATTTTTGCTGTTCATCTACTGGGCGAACTATGGCTGGCACTTCAGCCAGCTCTAACTGCTTGGCTGCACGCCACCGTCTTTCGCCCACCACCAATTGATAGCGACCACCTGGTAATGGACTTACCACCAATGGCTGCAAAATACCATGCACCTTAATAGAAGATACCAACTCAGCCAAACTAGTATCATCAAACTTTTGTCTGGGTTGATCCTTATTAGGCTCGATCAATTGCAGTGATATTTTCTGGGTGCCGGCGTTATTTACTGCCAAGGGCTGGACATGGATTGTTTCATTTACGCTGGTGGGGGCTTCACTGACCATTTTTTTATTTGGTATCAGTGAACTTAATCCCTTACCTAGTTGAAAAGTTTTAGCCATGGCGATTACGAGGCCCTTTCAAATAAATTTAAAAATTCCACAGCCAACGCTTGATAAGCTTCGGCTCCGCGAGAATTCGCATCATATAAAGCAATGGGTTTTCCAAAACTGGGCGCTTCGGCTAACTTTACATTGCGAGGTATCATGGTTTCAAATAATTTGCTGGGAAAATGGGTTTTAAGCTCTTCTACTACAGCACCGGCTAACCTGTTCCTTCTATCATACATAGTAACAAATGCCCCTAGGATTTGTAAATTTGGATTCAAGCCTTGTTGCACCAAACTAATGGTATTCATTAGTTGCCCCAGTCCTTCCAAGGAATAATACTCGGCTTGCAAAGGAATCAATACCTGATCAGCGGCCACTAGGGCATTTATGGTCAAAAGACCTAAACTTGGCGGGCAATCAATGATTACCAGATCAAAATCCTGACCCGCAACCTGGAGTACCTTACGCAAACGATATTCCCTTTCCTCAGCATTGACCAATTCAACGGCTGCTCCGGCCAGATCAGCATGCGCCGGCATGACCCATAGCTTTTCCAAGGACGAAGGCTTGATAGCATCAACTGCCTTAGACGGCTCTATGAGGGCGTGATATACATGCGAATCATCTTGGCTAACCCTGATACCTAAACCAGCTGAAGCATTAGCTTGAGGATCAAAATCTACCAACAAAACACGCTTACCTGCACTTGCCAGATAAGCGGCCAGATTAACAGCCGTAGTAGTTTTACCAACTCCGCCCTTTTGATTAGCCAAAGCAATAACAACTGACATATTTACACTCTTATTATACTTTTACTTTGGGCCTTTGACAATTTGGCAAATTATAATTATGATGGTGTGTGCTCTTAATATACCGAAGTACCTAGCCGGAGTGGGCTGAAAACGAGCAGGCACAAGTTTTCAGCGGGCGGCAAAAGCCACCCAGGCCGACAGTTCGGCACCTATTTTTGCCTGAGGTCATGCCGAGTTTAAAAATCTAGCCGGAGTGGCGGAATTGGCATACGCACACGACTCAAAATCGTGCGCCGCAAGGCATGAGGGTTCGACTCCCTCCTCCGGCACCATTTGGTAGCCTTGTCAAAAAACTATTTTCACTTTAAAATAGCAGGGCTCAGCAACGCGGGGTGGAGAAGTGGCATCTCGCCTGGCTCATAACCAGGAGATCGTGGGTTCAAGTCCCACCCCCGCAACCAAGCATCTTTCACATTGCGAGAGTTGGACTTGAAGGGTGCGAGAAAGAAACCAAGTGAGCGCAGGTTTCTGA
>CAZRDN010000062.1:0-4480 GCA_964598875.1 uncultured Gammaproteobacteria bacterium | reverse complement strand
ATAGCTGAATTTATTTGGCTTGTCATAATTATTTACCAGTTACTGTCTTGACCAACAAAATACCGTTACGAGCTCCGGGCACAGCGCCCCTTACTAATAACTCATTGGTTTCTGGCTTTACTGCCACCACTGTCAAATGACTGGCAGTCACACGAGCATTACCCATGCGACCGGCCATGCGCATACCTTTGCGTACGTGCTGCACTCCACCAGCGCCGATACTACCAGGCATTCTGGCCTGATCCTTGTGGCCGTGGCTGGTAGGGTGACCATGGAAACCGTGGCGCTTAACCACTCCCTGGAACCCCTTACCTTTGGACCAACCTGTGACATCCACCACATCCCCAGGAACGAACTGGCTTACATCCAATACTTGCCCCGTACTAAATTCACCTTCATCAATGCGAAACTCTTTTAGATGCTTTAGGTTCTTACCCACTGCTTTCAAGTGTCCGGCTCGTGGTTGGCTGACTGGCTTCTTAGTTTCACCAAAACCAAGCTGAACAGCCCTATAGCCATCCTTGTCATCAGTTTTTACTTGGGTGACCACACAAGGTCCTGCTTGCAAAATTGTAACAGGCTCAACAGTGCCATCCTCACGGAAGGTACGGGACATTGTTATTTTTTTGGCTAAAATGACTTTTGGCATAATCTACTTAAAAACCGTTGGCCTGCGCTTACACCTGAAAACACTTTCTTGACGCCGAGCAACGGTTTTTACATAACATAATAATGGTTGTGGGTAGTAAGTTAGAAGTGAGCTAATACTCCTCTGTCTTCATCTAGACTGTTTGCAGGTCCTCCGGCGGAGCCGGAGCCGTACGCAATAATCTAGCCAAGACCTGAGAAAGAATGTTTACATCTTAATTTCTACATCAACGCCAGCGGGTAAATTAAGGTTAGTTAAGGCGTCAATTGTTTTGGGGTTTGGTTCCAGGATATCCAGTAGTCTCTTGTGCACCCTCATCTCATACTGTTCCTGGGAATTTTTATCTATGAAGGACGAACGAATCACAGTGTAGCGTGACTTTTCGGTAGGTAATGGTATAGGCCCCACTACGCGAGCGCCGGCCCGCAAGGCTGTATCCAAAATAGTGCGAACAGCCTGATCAATTATTTTATGATCATAGGCACGAATGCGGATACGCAACCGTGGGCGAGACTCCTCCTCTGTCTTACCTGTTTCAACCTTGGCCTTGTCTTCTGTTTTAGTTTGCGTCATGCGCCCTTCTTATCCGATTAATTAAAGAATTTTAAACTGATTTTTACTTTATGATCTTGCTAACCACACCAGAAGCTACCGTGCGACCACCTTCACGAATAGCGAAACGAGTCTTTTCTTCCAAAGCTACTGGGGAAATCAACTTAACTGTAATCTTTACATTGTCACCCGGCATAACCATTTCAGCACCTTCGGGCAAGCCTACTTCACCAGTCACATCAGTGGTACGAATATAGAACTGTGGCTTATAACCCTTAAGGAATGGGGTGTGGCGACCACCTTCATCTTTGCTAAGCACGTAAATCTCAGCTTCAAATTCAGCATGAGGTGTCACTGAGCCTGGTTTGGCAATCACTTGGCCGCGCTCCACATCATCCTTTCTCAAACCACGCAGCAACAGACCAGCGTTATCGCCAGCCCGGCCTTCATCCAAAGACTTATTGAACATCTCAATGCCAGTGATCACGGTCTTCTGGGTATCGCGCAAACCAATGACCTCAACTTCATCGTTCAACTTCAAGACACCGCGCTCAATACGACCAGTCACCACCGTGCCACGGCCCTCAATAGAGAAGATGTCTTCAATTGGCATTAAGAATGGCTTATCGATATCGCGGGTTGGCTCAGGAATATATTCATCCAACTGCTTTACCAACTCCATGATAGCTTTAACATTTTCACCATCTTTATTGCCTGCCTTAGCTTCTTCCAAAGCTTTAAGGGCACTGCCGCGGATAATTGGGGTCTTATCACCAGGAAATTCATACTTCTTGAGTAAATCCCTGACTTCCTCTTCTACCAAATCAACCAAATCCTTTTCATCAACCATATCAACCTTGTTCAAGAACACCACAATATAAGGCACGCCTACCTGACGAGCTAACAAAATGTGTTCGCGAGTTTGTGGCATTGGGCCATCAGCTGCACTCACCACTAAAATAGCGCCATCCATCTGAGCAGCTCCCGTGATCATGTTCTTTACATAGTCAGCGTGACCTGGGCAGTCTACGTGAGCATAATGCCTATTATCTGACTCATATTCTACGTGAGCGGTATTAATAGTAATACCACGAGCCTTTTCTTCAGGCGCATTATCGATCTGATCAACACTCTTATCTTGAGAGGTGTGACCAGTCAACTTCAACACCTGCAACATAGCAGCTGTTAAAGTGGTTTTACCGTGGTCAACGTGGCCAATAGTACCTACGTTGATGTGCGGTTTAGAACGATCAAACTTTTCTGACATAAATTATCTCCTTGCCCTGGTATCCACCTGAAAAATCCCTTAACTTAGGGATTTATTAGTATTCAGGAGAATGATGCCCTGGGGCGAATTTACTTAATTTTTAGGTAAAAAAATAAGGGTTATTTGGCTAAATTACTTAAATAAGCTTGTTCACTGTAGCACGATGATTCCTATTTGGCAAGAGGTTACCCAAAGATGACTTTTCCCCACTTTTTACAGAGGTTCTGGGAAATATTGATCATCGTCCTCCAAGCCTCCCTGCAAGGGGTCCACTAGCTCTGGCTGAGGCCTCTGGCCAGCTGTATTATTTGGTTTTATTGGGTTTTTATGGGTTTTATTCTGCCCACCAGCACCTGTGGCAGCTAAAGGCAGCTTGGTCTGACTAAATTGCTCATACTCATTCAGGGGCACCAATACTACCGGCTCGGCTGAATCAGGCATAATAAGCACCACCCGCTCGCCGCGGCGTCCAAATACTTTTTGAATTCTTGCCAAATCAATCAGCACCGGCATACCACTAGCCTTGCCTGACGGTTTTGCCTTCGCCAATTATACCCTCAGCAATATTGCGCGGCACCTCGGCATAATGATCAAATTCCATAGTGTAACTGCCGCGACCTTGGGTCATAGAACGCAAATTGGTGGCGTAACCGAACATTTCTGATAATGGCACCTCGGCATCAATTACTTTCAAACCAGTACGGTCTCTCATCTCTTTGATGTGTCCGCGTTTGGAATTTAAATCACCAATCACATCGCCCATATTAGCTTCTGGAGTAATAACCTCGATTTTCATGACCGGTTCTAAGATCACCGGAGCGGCTTGTCTGAAAGCGGCTTGGAAAGCAATTGAACCGGCGATTTTAAAGGCAGCTTCGGATGAGTCTACATCGTGATACGAACCATCATAAACCGCCACCTTAACATCCACTACCGGGTAACCGGCCAACACACCATTTTCCATAGCTTCAACCACACCCTTTTCTATAGGCTTAATGAATTCCCTGGGCACTACGCCGCCTTTAACTTCATCAGAGAATTCAAAGCCCTTGCCTTTTTCAGTTTGCGGCTCAACACGCACCCAGCAATGGCCGTATTGTCCATGGCCACCGGTTTGCCTAATGTATTTACCTTCAGCTTGCGCCGTTTTAGTAATGGTTTCTTTATAAGCTACTTGTGGCTTACCAACATTAGCCTCCACTTTAAACTCGCGCTTCATACGGTCCACAATGATATCCAAATGTAATTCGCCCATACCCCAAATAATGAGCTGGCCAGTTTCCTCATTGGATCTGACACGGAAGGTTGGGTCTTCTTCCGCCAACTTTTGTAAGGCCACACCCATTTTCTCTTGGTCAGCCTTGGTCTTTGGCTCAATGGCCAAAGAAATGACCGGCTCAGGGAAGATGATTGATTCTAATAGAATCTGGTCATTCTCAGCACATAAAGTGTTACCGGTCGTTGTAGCTTTCAAACCAACAGCGGCAGCAATATCACCAGCATAAACCTCATCCACTTCTTCACGGCTGTTAGCATGCAAACGAACGATTCTGGAAATACGCTCCTTCTCGCCGCTGGAAGTGTTATAAACATAAGAACCAGCTTTCAAAGTACCGGAATAAACACGGAAGAAAGCGAGCTTACCTACAAAAGGATCGGCCGCTATTTTAAAGGCCAAGGCAGAAAATGGCTCACTATCTGACGGATGTCTTTCCACTTCATCACCGGTTTTAGGATGAGTGCCTTTGATAGCCGGTACATCCAAGGGGCTAGGTAAATACTCCACTACGGCATCAAGTAAAAATTGTACGCCTTTGTTTTTCAAGGCCGAACCGCAAAATACCGGCACCAGCTTATTGGCCACGCAAGCTTTGCGCATAGTGCGCTTCAAATCCTCTATAGGTATTTCCTTGCCTTCCAAATACATGTGCAATAACTCGTCATCGTGTTCAGCAATGGCTTCCACTAGCTTGTGCCTATATTCCTCTACTTTTTCCTTCATATCCTCCGGC
>CAZRDN010000061.1:0-4496 GCA_964598875.1 uncultured Gammaproteobacteria bacterium | reverse complement strand
ATCTGGTCCGCATAAATGCAAACGATTAGGGCCGAAAGCGTAACGACTGCAGCGCAAAACACCGTCCATAAATATCACTGGCTGTTATCAGCAACGCTTTTTTTAGCTTTAGCAATTTCTTTTTTAATTTCCTTTTCATCTTCTTTCACTGCCTCCTGAACAACCTCTTTCTTTACGTACAAGTTCATTAGGGAAAAAACAATCATACTGGCAAAGATAATGCCTACTATATTTATAAGATAAAGCGACAATGATTGACGCATAATCACCGCGTCAAACCTCGCCAGGCCTATACCCATGACGGCTAAGGGCGGAATTAAGGCCACTGAAATGGCCACGCCCACTAATCGTTCATTAAGTTGCGGTTTGATAAAAGCAAAAGAAGCAGCTAGTCCAGCAATTACAGCCACGGCGCCGTAACCAAAAGAAATATCTACTCGGGCGAGTACTTCCTCTGTAAGTAAAAAGCCTTGCTCGGCAAAAAGTAAAGTTATGAAGGCCGCCAAGGCAATGCCCAAACCCGTTGATTTACTCACAGTTATCAAGGAACGGGTTATAAGCTTGGTGTCTGAAGTCACAATACCCAAGGCTAAACTTAATAAAGGATAAAGCATGGGTGCGATCAACATACTACCAATGATCACCGCCACACTATTCAGCAACAAACCAAAAGTAGCCATTATTATGGACAGACCAACCATAAAAAAGAAATCTTGTCGTGGCGAGCTACTGTCGATCAATTGCTTGATTGATTCTTCTTTTTCTTTATTTGTCAGATTATTGAATAATGTTATCAGCATAATGAACCCTAAATTATGCCACTAGCTACTTGTGGCTGATTTTTACGTTTAAATTTATAACCAACTAGCAATAGACCTAAGGCGAGCAACATAACCAGGCTGCTTATCATATCATTTCTGGTAAATGCTTTGTCCAAGAATATCAAGGAAAGCAAACTGGTCACTAGCGAAGCCGGTACCAATAAGCTGGCCACCAAGGTGGCTGGTGCCAACTTTAAGGCTGTATACCAAGACAGCACATAAGCGAACAATAAAACCGCAATGATTGCGGTTAAGCCCCACTGCTCATAATTCAGCTGGCTGATCAAACTAAGATTTCCTTGCCACCAAACTATGGCCATTATAATTACTGAGCCTATAACCATCCGGGCAGAGGTTAATAATAAGCTGGAAATGTTCCTTAGGGCCTTCTTGGCAATAATGTTCTCAACCGCCCAAAACAAAGTTGCCCCCAAAATCATCAATTCGCCGCGGCCAAATTCCAGCTGCTGCCAGGTGCCTAAGAAAAAATTACCAAACAGCAGCAGGCCCAGGGCGGCCCATTGGATTTTGCCTAATCGTTCCCCTAAAAATGGAATGGCCAATAAAGCTACCCAGATAAATAAAGTTTTATGAATCAAACTGGCACTCACTGCCGAGGTCATGCTTAATCCCACAAAAAACAGAATAAATGGAATACTACCGCCAATCACACCAATGGCTAATAATTTAAACCAATCATTTTTATTCAATTGCTTCAACTCTCGCCAACGTGAGCTTAAAACCAGAACTGACAAGAGCAACAAAGCCGCCAATCCATTTTTTAAAAAGGTATAAAACACCGGATCTGGTATGGCTGTCACTGCCATTTTATTCAAAAAATTGGCCAGGCCGGAGATACCAGCAGCGCCAAGTGATAAGGATACGACCAAACTTAACTTAGATGACATACGTCACTATTTTATCAAAATACTGCCTGAAAAGCCAGCTAACTCAAGCCCAAAAACCTTAAAACCGCTGCCACAATACCCTGAACCACTGGCTCCGTATTATTAATTAATATCCGCCTGTCAGCTGGGCTGGTTAAAAAGCCTGTTTCCAAAATAACTGCCGGGGTCATGGGGTGTATGGCATGGTCGTAACGACGCCAGTTAAAAGCATAATACCCGCGCATGCGACTGGTGATATTCGGGTCACGCGCCAAACCTGTAGCTTCCTCATACTTTTCATACATTATCTCCTCAAGGATTTTTGACTGACCAGAATAATCGCGCCTGGGACTGGCAATCTTAAAACCTGAAACGCTGGGATCTGTACTACCATCAGCATGTAGCGCTATAAATGCGTCGGCATAATAATCAGGCGGCACAGTTGTTGGTAATACGTCCACTTCTATACCATGTGTACGCAAAATATCGGCTGCCAATAAAGCAATATTCAGCATAACTTCCCATTCATATTTGCCGCCGCCTTGTGCACCACCTGCGTTTTTCTTTAAACCCTCTAACTCTTCTGGCACTTCACTATTCTGCCAGTGGCCAACTTGCAAAGCAACTTTTAAGGGGCCTGCCGGACGCTGCCAATTGGCGTAGGGATTATAATCAATTGGCTGGCTGGAAAAATTTTCAATACTTTCTTCAAAACCAGCCTCATAATCAGTAAAATGCTGCCTTGTATTTGCCAAGCCTACCTGCCACCATATAGTGATTGGCAAAAGCACTGCTATGCTGGCAGATATAAAATAAAACCAATGTTTAGACACGACGATAAATTAATAAATTATAGGTTTAAGTATACCACAGATTATTTAGGCCATTTTTAAGAGCAAACTTATAGCGACTCTAGATATAAAATAAGACCTATTGGCATTATAACGGCTATTAACTGCACACATAAAATTAATAATGTCTCTCTGGGTTGTTTTGTAAAATACCTTGCCACAAAATAGCCTATGACAAAAATCTGCAAAATAATAGTCAATTGGAACAATCTCGCTGCTAACCCTTCATCTTGGCCTGTACTATGAATGCCATATATCGCCACATACCCGAGTATTAAAACCAAAGCTAACAATGACATAACTATAGGCAGCCAGGCGCTTGGTTTTTTAAGTAAGGAAGTCATGCTCTTTATCGCTTCAACGGTGAGGACAGCCTGACCAGCAACATGGCCGCCGCATTCCCATACGCATTTTATCAAGACCAACAGCTATACGTCGATTCCTGGTCTCTTCTTTTTTAGCAGATGTTACCCAGCAAATCCATTCATTACGTGCGAGCGGTGTAATGTCCTGCCATAAAGCTAACGCTTGTCTATCAGAAGCGACCGCCTTTCTTAGATCTGCTGGCATTTTATGCCCCATGGCTCTGGAAATTATTTTTCCTGTCATAAAATTATTTTATCAAATACCGAATCTATTCACAAAATCACCCGCCTGTAAGGGTGAGTTTTTGTTATGGCAGAGTACGCGGATTTAGTGCCACAGCTTTGTTTTTATTAACTTTATAAATATAATAAGGTGACGGTGATCACCTTACTTTAAATTCAATAAATTTTTTTTATTTTTAAACAAAAGAAGAATATAAAACACGCATATAACCCTGCTCCCAGAATAACCGCCAATGAAACTGTGGAAATAGTTGTTGCTTTAACAGGAATACTCGGCAGTATCCAATATTGATGAACTAAATACCCCATTATTATACTTAGCAAAAAGAACCATAGTCTCCTCATATCATCCTCTTTTCTGGTTTATTTAATTTATTACCTAAGGTACGATTTTTACCTAAAGCTAAAGCAAAATTAATCCTTTGTCAATAACTGTCAATTCATTTAATGGCCTATTGAATCTTTATTATTTTACATTCAACCCGTTTACCTGCGGCTAGATATTCTACTATCTCTCCTACTTGTCGACCAAATAAAGCGACCCCTATAGGTGAATTATAAGAAATGATATTATTTTCAGGATTAGCCTCAACAGAGCCAAGAATCAAATATTCTTTTTGTTTACCATTAACCTCCACGGTTACCTTATTACCTAACTGAACCCTGCTACTATTCCTAACGGTTTTAATAATCTGCGCTTGCTTTATCTGTCTTTCTAAATCAAGAATTGCCTGGTTCATGCCGCGCAGACGACCCTTAGCTAAACCATAAGCTGCGTTTTCAGAAAAATCACCCATTTCACTCAAACGTTTAACTTCAGCTATAGCCTTGGGTAATTTTTTCTTTAATTGGTCTAACTTTAACTTAAGGTCATTAAATTTTTCCAGAGTTAAGAAAGGATCCTGCTCATTTCTTGAATATTTACCGCCCTTTCTTATAGGAACTCTCATTTATATTAAAATAATTATTTAACATTTATCTTAATGGGGCTAGGCTTACTACCACTGTTTAAACCAGCTACTTGCAACTTCTGGATGATATGATACTGTGAAACAACAAAAATAAAGAGGTAAGTTTGAAAAAAGAAAAAATATGGCGGTTTATCCGTTATGGGATTGCAGGCGGTCTGGCTATATTAGTTTACTACATTCTTCTCTACAGCCTAACCGAGATACTGAATATGTGGTACATAGTATCAGCCTGCCTCGCTACCATCATCAGCTTTTTATTGAATTTCACTCTTCACAAATTCTGGACATTCAATAACTACAACCTTGCGGATGTACCAAAACAATTAACCTGGTACACCGTGATGAAAGCAAGCCTCGC
>CAZRDN010000060.1:0-4520 GCA_964598875.1 uncultured Gammaproteobacteria bacterium | reverse complement strand
AAGGACGTATTGCTGAAGTTGTGTTTGAACAAATGCTTCGCGATAAAGGTGAGTTTATGGTTATACCCTTTGGTTATGAACACACAGTGCCTACCTTAGCTCAATACCAACACTTAGCTCAGGTCAAAGAGGTTATAAATAACATCAGTGATGCTCCTGATTTTGCGCTTGTTAAGAATGACAAAACAGAAGTTTTTTTAGTTGAGGTGAAATACAGGAAAAACCTAGATAAGTTTGAAATAACAGAAGCAGCAAATAAGCTCCTTAAACGTTGGAATCCGTCATGGTTATTTTTGGCAACACCCGATGGTTTTTACTTTGATTCATGTAACTCAATTTTAAATAAAAATAACATTAAGAGAATGACTGAAGTGTGGATACCCCAAGAAAAGCAGGATGAGTTTCTTAGATTATTAAATGAATTCGAGAAATAATATGAGTGAACTCGATAGTTTAATGGCCAAGATAAATATTTTTCGTGACGAGCGCGACTGGCGGCAGTTTCATACACCAAAAGATGTAGCCATGTCATTGGTGCTGGAAGCTGCTGAAGTCATGGAACATTTTCAATGGAAAAAGCCGGAGGAGATAGAAAAGTACTTGGCAGAACATAAGGACGAAGTGGGTGAAGAGCTGGCTGATGTGCTTTTTCTATTGCTTATCATGGCGCATGACTTGGATATAGATATTACTGAAGCTATGGAGAAGAAGCTTAAGAAAAATAGTGTGAATTATCCGGTGGATAAGGCAAAAGGCAGCGCCCTGAAATATACTAATTATAAGTAAGCTGTTACGTAACAAGGTAAGTAACAATGGCAAAGCAACAACCCAGAGGTTCTAACGTAAGGAAGCTCACCAAAATCGGCCGGAAGTCGATTAGTTTAACCTTGCCTATAGAAATTATTAGGAAGTTGGGGTGGAAGGAGAAGCAGAAAGTAGTAGTTAAGAGAATTAAGGGAGGAATTCAGATTAAGGATTGGAGAAAATAATATGGAAATGGTTATAAATTATTGGGCGGTGTTGGTTTGCGCAGTTTTAGCCATGGCCCTAGGCGCACTGTGGTATGGGCCCTTATTTGGTAAAAAATGGCTAGAGGTGACTGGTGCCAGCCAAATGGATATGGCACGCCGGCAAGAAATGATGCGCAATGTCTGGAAGCTTTATGTAGTGCAATTCATCCTGGTTCTTTTTCAGGTGTGGGTACTGGCTTACTTTATCCAAGGCTGGCAAGAAGTAAGCGGGGTAGAGAATGCCCTGTGGATCTGGGCAGCCTTTGTTATGCCCACGGTCGCGGGTGCTGCCATGTGGAACAATGATTCGGCCCGCGTTTCCTGGGCCAGGTTTTTACTGCAAGGCGGCTACCAGCTTATTCTGTTCATCATGTTCGGGCTTATTCTTGGCCTTTGGCCTGTTTAAAGTAAATTTAATTTTGTCTATTATAATTAACCTTAATCAAGTATAAGCCATGAAAATATATAATCGTCAGACTTCGTATCAAATAATCTGGCTGGCTGGCCTGATGTTATTCTTTATCAGTCTGGTTTTACTGTCTTACGCTATTAATTATGGCTTGAGCAACGCCCGTGGCTACGGTTATATGAAAGAAAAACTAACTGACTACATTGTATCTTCAAGCGCCTTGAATAGTACTTATTATTTTGAGGATAGTGCTGTAACCCTGCAAAATGGCATAGCTAAAGATGTACCCGAAGGCAGTCCGTATAGCACTTTCAGGACCACACAAGTCTGGGGTGAGACGGTTGCTGGTGATTTAGATAATAATAACACTGATGATTACGCCCTTTTACTTACACAAGATAATGGCGGTAGTGGCACATTTTTTTATGTAGCCGCTGCTTTTAATACAGATCACGGTCTTATTGGCACGAATGCTGTCTTATTGGGAGACAGAATCGCTCCACAGAATATTACGATTACCAATGGATTGATTTTAGTAAATTATGCCGATCGTAAGCCGGGCGAGCCAATGACCGCACAACCAAGCCAGGGCGTAAGCGCTTATTTTAAGTTGGCTAAGGCCAGCTTAAGCCAAGTGTATCCCAATAACAATAATATGATCACCGTATCATCGCCTTTGCCTAACACGGTTATTTCCAGCCCCTTGCTAGTACAAGGGCAGGCGCGCGGGCCTTGGTACTTTGAAGCTAGTTTTCCAGTGAAGCTGTACGACGCTAATAATAACGAGGTAGCGCTTACACCGCCGTATATTATGACAGCCAATGATTGGATGACCACTGATTTCGTGCCCTTTCAAGCCAGTCTGACCTTTACGCCGCCCGCTACTCCAACCGGCACACTAGTTCTGCAAAAAGATAACCCCTCGGGTTTGCCGGAAAATGATGATCAACTAATCATACCAATTAAATTTTAAATTATTATGAAAACTGATTCTGCAGCTGGAGGTATTTACGGCTTAGGCTTTATTGGCGCTGTAGTGTATTTTATTCAGCAGGCTGATGGCTTTTGGCTGGGAGTGCTGGGGGTACTTAAGGCCCTGGTTTGGCCAGCCATCCTGATATATTACGCGCTCGGGGCTTTAGGTCTGTAAGCGGTACCTTGATGAGATTTGCTGGTGATATTATAATTACCAGACTGTTTTTGCAGTTACAATTACCCTTAAACCAAGGTGGTTACTATGCGCCAAAACATACTCATAGGTATTATTATTTTGCTAGGCATAGCTTTTTTGTACGTGATCAGGCTGATCTACTTACCACCAGCCGCAGATGTCAATACTCTGGGGTCACAAGTTATACCTCAAGCTGAGCAAGAAGCTGAACCGGTGAGCTCACCCGAGCCGCACCCTGTTTCTTTAACCGCTTTAATGCAAAAAGAATTTACTGGTGGTGGTTTTACTGTGGGCCAGGTGCTTGATGATAATTCAAGTTATACCCGCTACTATATAAGCTATATGTCAGGGGGTTTGAAAATTTCCGGCATTATGAACGTACCTAAGGGTGACGGGCCATTCCCAGTGCTTATCCTGAACCACGGCTATATTGATCCAGCTATCTATACTAACGGGCGTGGTTTAAAGCGAGAGCAGGATTATTTGGCGCGGCAGGGCTTTGTGGTGGTACATCCTGATTACCGTAATCATGCCCAATCAGATGATGATCCTGATTATGAAACTAATTTTCGCCTAGGTTATACCGAGGATGTTATAAATCTGATCTACGCCCTGTATGAGGCTGAGCTGCCTTATATGGACAGCAGTAATATTGGCATGCTGGGGCATTCCATGGGTGGCGGTATCACGCAAAATGTTTTGGTGGTAAGACCTGAGCTGGTGAAAGCAGCGGTGCTGTATGCGCCAGTGTCTGGCGATTATGAGGATAATTACGAACGCTACACCAGGCGCCGCCCTGAGGTTTTGCAAAAGTTCCAGGAAAAATATCCTGAGCTTGAATTGGATATAAAGTTTTGGCAAGGTATTTCCGCCGCCACTTATTTTGACAAGGCCCAAGCTCCAGTACAGATATTCATTGGCACGGCTGATGAATCGGTCGAGCCTGAGTGGTCATATAATATCCGCGACCGTTTAAGCGAGCTGGGCAAGGCAGTTGCTTTAGAAGAGTACCAAGGGGAGGCTCATGAGTTCAGTTTTGCCTGGAACGATTTTATGGCCAGCTCCGCCTTATTCTTTAAAGAGCATTTAACTCCTTCAGATTAGTTACAGCCAAGAGCCCTATAAAGGCCATAGCCACACCTGGGTAAAGACCTAGGTGTAACATTTGCCTGGGGCACGCGTTATATATAATAGTTACCCTATATGGATTCATTAGCCGTTCGGCAGCTGGTAGCTCGGGCTAAGGCAGGGGAGCAGGCAGCCTTTGCTGACTTATACGAAGAATACGCTGCTCCGATATATCGCTTTATTAAAATTAGAATATCTCAGACCGACCAGGCTGAGGACATTTTGCAAGAGACCTTTTTTAAAGCCTGGCAGGCCCTACCCAAGCTTAAGCTGGAGGCTCTGAATTTTTCTGCCTGGCTGTATCGGATTGCCCGCAATTTAGTAAATGATCACTATCGCCGGGTTTACCGCCGGCCAGCCCAGGAGGATATTGATGAGCATCTGGAGCTAGCGGCCGAGGTCGAGATAGAAGGCGATTTGGATCAAACAATGGAAATAGCCAAAGTAAGGACTATGCTGCCAAAACTAAAAACAGAATACCAACAAGTTATTGAATTGAGATTTATTCAAGAATTTAGCATTGCCGAAACCGCCAAGGTTCTTAAGCGTTCGCCCGTAGCCGTCAGATTATTACAGTACCGCGCTCTGGCCCGTTTACGACTTTTATTAGATTAAGTTTATGTGGTTTGATATTAGCAAATTCAGCAAAGAGCAAAAATTACTACGCGCCCTGAAGCCGGAGACAGGTTTACCTCCGCTCAGACAAGAGGTGCTAAAGCAGCAGCTCTTAAGCCGTCTGGCAGTTGGCGAAAGTGTTAGCTCAGCCCCAAGCCTTAATAAGGCTCATCTCCGCCGCTTAGTC
>CAZRDN010000059.1:0-4524 GCA_964598875.1 uncultured Gammaproteobacteria bacterium | reverse complement strand
GTTAGGCCAGTTTGACCATCAACCAAATGGACTATGACACCAGCCTCGTTCAAAGCGCGTTTAAGTAAGCGCTGACTACCTTGGTTGAGGTCAGCCTTATCAGTATTATTAAAACCACCACTGTCAACTAACCAGAAAGTTTTATCACGCCATTCCATAATGGCCTTATTTAAATCACGGGTGGTGCCTTCTTGGGCAGAGGTGATAGCCTGGCGCCTATTGAGCATTCGGTTGAATAAGGTGGATTTGCCGACGTTGGCGCGGCCAACCAAGATGACGCTGGCGGATTTAACTTTGTTAGTAGTAGCCATATGGTTATTGGTCTGACTTTATTCTATCTGCCCCCAGGATTAGGCGAAAGTCAGTGGCCGTTTCATTAGTAGTGGCTTCCAGCTTTACTGCCGTCACATTGAAATTTGATTCCAACTCAGCTAAGCTCGCCGGCTTACTGCCGGCAGTATAATCATACAGCACAGTACGAGGGTAATTTTGATGCGGAGCATTACCAAATCGTAAAACCTTGAAGCCCTTAGCGGTCAGATCAAGGCCTGAGGTTTCGGCCAAGCCGGCAGCAGACGTACCATTTTCAATGACAATTCTAGCTGCTTCGCGAGTTAGGGGACTGACATTGAAGATATTATTGGCGGCAGATTTTAATTCACTGTAGTCTGCAACTTTTGGTAGCAGGAGGTAAGCCCCGTCTTGGCCAATAGTTTCTATTAATAAACCATTAGGTGAAGTATCAAACACTCGGCTGACGATATTTGCCGTATCTACCTCACGCACCAATTGCACTAGCCGTGTGGCTTCGCTGGCATCTAGGTTAGTTTCAATACTGTCGCTTAAGGTGCGATAAAGCTTTAGGGCTAGAGAGGGATTGAGTAAGGTGGCAGGGGACAACAGCTTTTCTTTTAAAGCCAGGAGCAATTTTTGTTGACGCTGGGCACGGGCGAAATCAGAACCCTCACCGTTGTTGCCGTGACGGGAGCGGACATATTGTAACGCCTGGGTACCATTGAGTATCTGCCAGCCAGGTTCAAATTTTACAGTGGTCAGACCATTATAATCTGTGGGGTATTCTAAGTCGGTGAAGCCGCGTTCAATGGTTATGGGTACACCTCCCAGATCATCTACCACTTGGGCAAAACCACTAAAACTTAAACGGGCATAATAATGTATAGGTATATTAAGAACATCACTCACTACCTCACTGGCTAGTTGAGCGCCACCTTCCTCACCACTAACTTCACCGTAAGCATTGGCGCTGTTTATTTTTCTTAGACCAAAACCAGGGATGGGAACTATTAGATCCCTGGGTAAAGAAATCAAAGCCACTTGTTTGGTGCTAGGCTTCAGGCTGACCACCATAATGGTATCAGTCAAAAATGGACCGTCATGCTTGGCTCCGCCCTGTCCTAAAACCAAAAAGTTTACTCTGTCCTCATCTTCACCAGTTAGCTCTCTGTCATCGCCGCCCACCAAACGCTTAACATTTTCCCAAACTGAGTGTTCGTGCCACTCCATCACGACTGCCTGTAGGTGTGGCTGGCGAGACAACCACAAACCGCCCACTATTAAAATAATTAAGAGTGAGTACAAAAAAAATTTCCCTCTGTTTACATCTCGTGGAGAGGGAGGGAGTCCTGGGTCCTGAGATACGGCTATCATATGTAGACTTTACAAGAAGCAAAAAAAATGTTACCATAAAGGCTGTTTAACTGTCAATTTGCCCGAGAGAGAAAAATCATTTATTATAGGTCAGCTGGGCACAACTTATTAATATAAGGAGCACGGGGCTTAATCAATAAACCCAAATAATGGTTTTTAGAGAGTGACCGGCCGTGGCTAATGATCAAAATTACCCACTCACTACCCCTCACGGACCCGTAGCTCAGTGGTAGAGCGTTCGGTTCACATCCGAAAGGTCAGAGGTTCGAGCCCTCTCGGGTCCACCAGTTATAAAATTAACCGTATTCACGATATAGTTAACTGTAATTTATGTTTAATTACTTAAAGTCAGCCTTGCAGGTTTTATGGGAGGTAGTTAAGGTCGCCCTGGTTTCATTGGCGATCATTTTACCCATTCGGTATTTCCTGGTCCAGCCTTTTTATGTAAAGGGTGCTTCCATGGAACCAAATTTTTATGATCACGATTACCTATTGATTGATGAAATTTCCTACAGATTACGCGAGCCGGATAGAGGAGATGTCGTGGTATTTCGTTATCCCCGTGACCCCTCGAATTATTTCATCAAACGAGTCATCGGTTTGCCGGGTGAACGTCTGGTGGTAAATGAGGATAAGATTTTTATAAGCGCTCCCAGTGGGGAACAAGTTGAATATCATGAACCTTATCTGGGCGAGTGGATTAAAACTATTGGTTCAACTGATATTACCTTAGGTGACCGCCAGTATTTTGTTTTGGGGGATAACCGTGGTGCTAGTCTTGATTCTCGTTCGTTTGGCCCCATAGACAGAAAGGCTATCGTGGGTCGAGTTTGGGTTCGGGCCTGGCCGCTTGATCGTTGGGCGGTCTATGCTTTTGAACCGTTGAGTCCTTAATAATATGCCAGCCGATAAAAAAGTAGTAGATAGTTCGCCGACCGCTGAACAAGCCAAACCTAAAAAGGTTTCCACCCCGCAGTTGGTCAGGGGCATGCACGATATATTACCGCCTGAATGGCCTTGGTGGAGTTTTGTGATGAGTGAGGTGGCTGACTTAGCTCAGGTTTATAGTTTTCAGCGTTTGGAAACCCCTGTTTTAGAAAGGACGGTTTTATTTTCTCGTGCCATCGGTGCCGCCACTGATGTGGTGGAAAAAGAAATGTATTCTTTTGTGGACCAGTCTGGTGATCATTTGTCTTTGCGACCTGAGTACACTGCGGGCATTGCCCGTGCTTATATTGAACATGGCATGCACACCCTGCCTCAGCCGGTAAAAATTTACTCCTTAGGTTCATTATGGCGACACGAAAGACCACAGGCTGGCAGATACCGACAGTTTTGGCAGTTTGATTTTGAAATATTGGGAGAGGATTCACCCACTGCAGATTGCCAGTTGATTTTGGCAGCAGCAGCTTTGTTTGAAAGTTTGCATTTACCGATAACAGTGCAGATAAATAGTGTGGGATGTCCTGCTTGTCGCCCGAGCTATAAACAGGCTTTGCAGGATTATTACCGCACTAAGCGTTCGGCTTTATGCGAAGACTGTAAGCGACGTTTAACCAAGAATCCACTACGTTTACTTGATTGCAAAGAGGAATCTGACCGCGAATTAGCTAAGCAGGCACCTCAACTAGTGGATTACTTGTGCGAACAATGTAAGGACCATTTTGTGAAGTTGCTGGAATATTTGGACGAAGTGGAATTGGCTTACCAGTTAAATCCCTATTTAGTGAGGGGGTTGGATTATTATACCCGAACGGTTTTTGAGATTTGGGGGTCAGACGAAGGTAAGAGTGCTTTGGCCGCCGGTGGTCGTTATGACAATCTAATAGCCGAACTGGGTGGGCAGCCAACACCAGCGGTGGGTTTTGCTGGCGGGGTTGAAAGAGTGGTGGCAGAACTTAAAATGCGACAGGTCGGCATCCCTATGCTGCCAGCGCCCGATATTTTTTTGGCTTGCCTGGGTGATAGCGCTAGAAAAAAAGCCATCAGATTATTTGAGGACTTGCGTCGTCAAGGCATCAAGGTGGCTGAAAGTTTCACCAAGGATGGCCTAAAGAACCAACTGGAGATAGCTAATAAGCTGAAGGTAAAATACACCCTGGTCATTGGCCAGAAAGAATTGACCGACGGTACTATTATCGTGAGGGATATGGAAAACGGTATTCAGGAGATAGTTGATTTTAATAAAGTCCTAGATGAGATCCAAAAACGCTTAGCCTCACGGGAGGCAGATACCTTAGCTTAGTGAGTGGTTGCTTTATTTTATTTGACCACAGACCAAATAACTAGTATAATTTTAATGCATTATTTCCCTTTTTATATTTTAAAAGGAGGTGAGACGTGTGATTGAAGTGAAAAGAAGAGATAGCGAATCAGTAGAAGGTTTACTGCGCCGATTTACCAAGCGGGTTCAGCAATCCGGCGTGATTTTGCGTACCAAGAAACGTCGTTTTTACGCTAGCCCGAAAACCAAGCGTGAACAACGTGAAGATGCTCTGCGTAAAGCTGCTATTAGAGATCGTCGGGAGTATTTACGTAAGACTGGTCAGTTATCAGAAGAGGATTTACGAAGTCGCAATCCGCGCATTAAAGCGATGATTAAGAGAACTATTAAGAAGTAATCTTATAATCTAATGACCGAAATTGAGCGCCAGCTGGAAGCGGATTTGGTAGCCGCCACCAGGGGAAAGTTACCGGAGTTGACGGTACTAAGATCGCTTAAGTCGGCCTTGCATAATGAACGTATCGCTAAACAAGCCACGACTGAGTTTAAAGACGAAGAGATAGTGGCGGTCTTTCGGCGTGAGTTGAAAAAACGAACAGAGGCGTCTGTTATGTATGAACAGGGTGGCAGAC
>CAZRDN010000058.1:1231-4582 GCA_964598875.1 uncultured Gammaproteobacteria bacterium | reverse complement strand
CCAACTTAACAGAACAGAAGGTCAGGTGCTGGCTTTTAAGAAAATGTATGAATCTGGTAGAAGCTGTGCTGAGTTGTTGCAGCAGATCGTGGCTGCCAGGGCGGCCCTGTCTCGTCTTGGTACTATGTTATTGGAAGCTGAGGCTCAGGGTTGTTTAGGGCAGACTGATTCGCCTAAGTTCAAGGAGCTGGAAAAGACCGTTTCGCAATTATTTAAAATAACTTAAAATTAATTAGTTAATCATTCATCATAATCATATGTCGGAAGTACAGTTAACAGAACAAAATTTTGAAACAGAAGTCTTAAAGTCTACGGTGCCGGTGCTGGTTGATTTTTGGGCGCCCTGGTGTGGACCCTGTCGCATTCAGGGGCCAATTGTGGAAGATTTGGCCAATGAATTTGAGTCCAGTAAAGCCAAAATAGGCAAACTTAATGTTGATGATAATAACAGCATAGCTTCGCAATATGGCATCTTATCCATTCCCACACTGGTTGTTTTTAAGGGCGGTGAGGCCGTGGAGCAATTCGTGGGCGTGCAGTCTAAAGAAACACTGAAATCAGCCTTAGAAAAACACGGTAGTTAATTATGACAGACAAGCAGCAGGCTTACGATGTAATTATTATTGGGGGCGGGGCGGCAGGCATGACAGCCGCCCTGTATGCTTCACGTCGGGCTATGAAAACCCTGGTAGTAACACAGGATGTTGGCGGCCAAGCAGCCACCACCAACGAAATTGAGAATTATCCCGGTGTGGAATTCGTGGAAGGGCCGGTTTTGATGAATAAGTTCAAGGAGCAGGCTGAGAAATTCGGCGCTGAATTCAGTTTTGCTGAAGTTGTAGGTATTACTAAAGAACTAGATGAGACACAAAAACCTAACTTCATTGTAAAAACCAATACCCAGGAGTTTGTGGGCCACAGCTTGATCTTGGCCTATGGCTTAACCCATAGGCATCTAGGCGTACCTGGCGAAAAGGAGTTTGGCGGCAAAGGAGTGTCTTATTGTGCTACTTGTGACGCCCCACTTTTCCGCGGTAAAACCGTGGCAGTGGTAGGTGGAGGCAACTCCGCAGTTGACGCTGCCTTATTGCTGGCTAAATTATGCCCCAAAGTTTATTTGATTCATCGTAGTGAGAATTTTCGGGCCGAGGCTGTTTTGATGGACCAACTAAAGCAGCCAAATATTGAAATTATTTTGAACAGCGAGGTAAAAGAAATTAAAGGTGAGAAGCTGGTGAAAAGCCTGGTAGTAACGAACACTACTGACAAAACAAAGGAGCGTGAGGTTACTACTGATGGTGTTTTTGTGGAGGTTGGATTTGTGGTCAATTCCAAAATCATTGAAGGTTTGGTGGAGTTGGATGAACGTAAACAAATAAAGATAAACCTGAATGCTGAAACCAGTGAGCCAGGCATATTTGGGGCAGGTGATATCACCACCATTGGTCATAAACAGATAGTGATTTCAGCTGGCTGGGGAGCAACAGCAGCTCTAAAATCTTATGAGTACTTACAAAAAGTTCGCGGCTTCAGAGGTGTGACCATAGATTGGGGTTTGGCTAAAAAGCCGACCACTATAGCCACACCCACTGATCCGGCGGCGGCTAAGGATTAATTTATGTCAGTCTTTACTAATGCTTTAAAACAATTGAAACAAGCGCAAGTTTATGCTCAAGTGCCTGAGAGTATTTTGGAGCAACTCAAGCGCCCAGAACGCATTCTGCAATTTTCTTTTCCAGTAACCATGGATAATGGCGCGGTTCAGGTTTTTGAAGGCTACCGTGTGCAGTATTCTGGAGCGCGCGGGCCATACAAGGGTGGTTTGCGCTTTCATCCCCAAACTAATTTGGATGAAGTGAAGGCCTTGGCTTTTTGGATGGCTATAAAGTGTGCCGTGGTTGGCATTCCTTTGGGCGGCGGTAAGGGCGGTATCACAGTTGATCCTAAAAAACTTTCAGTTAGTGAGCTAGAAAGATTAACCCGTGCTTTTGCGCGCCGCCTAGCGCCTTTTATTGGCCCAAGTGTTGATGTGCCAGCGCCGGATGTGAATACCACCCCGCAAATTATGGCTTGGTTACGTGATGAATATGAAAAAGTTGTGGGGCACCAGGAGCCAGGTGTGGTCACTGGTAAGCCGTTGAATTTTGGCGGGTCACAAGGCCGCACTCCGGCAACCGCCCAAGGTGGTGTGTACGTACTTGAAGAATTAATGGCCAAATTAAAACTTAAACCTAAGCAGACCACTGTAGCTATTCAAGGTATGGGTAATGTTGGTGGTATTATGGCACAGCTTTTGCATCAAGCTGGGTACAAGGTAGTAGCTATGTCTGATTCATCTACAGGCCTTTATAATCCTAAAGGTCTGGATGTGCCGGCCGTGGAACGTTATAAAAAGCAAACTGGTAGTTTAAAGAGTTTTCCCGGGAGTAGGCCAATTACCAATGCCAAACTATTGGAATTACCAGTTACTATTCTGGTGCCCGCTGCCTTAGAAAATCAAATCAGTGGTAAAAATGCGGGCCGGATTAAAGCGAAAACTGTTTTTGAGTTAGCTAACGGGCCGGTTACACCCGAGGCTGATATTAAACTAGCTAAACGTAAAATAATTGTGGTGCCGGATGTACTAGCTAATGCTGGTGGGGTGACAGTTTCTTATTTTGAGTTAGTACAAAATCTGCAAAATTATTATTGGAACGAAGGTGAGGTGCTAGCTAAATTAAAACCAATCATGACGCAAACCTTTAAGCAGATTTGGCAAAGAGCTGAACAACTGAAAGTGCCATTGCGTACCGCTGCTTTCGTGATTGCTTTGGAAAGAATCTCACAGGCTATTGAAGCCAGGGGCAGGTTTTAAATATGGGAGTCAGTGATTTTATTAATAAGGCATATAGCTATGCCTTGGTTGGAGCAACCTCTAACCGGGAAAAATATGGTTATAAAGTGCTGAAAGATTTAACTGGGGCAGGCTTTAATATTGTTGGGGTGAATCCAAAATATCAAGAAATTGAGGGTATTAAAGTTTATTCATCATTAAAAGAAATCCAGCCTAAACCAGATGTGGTTATTTTTGTGGTGCCTCCGGAAGTGGGACTGAAAGTTTTAGATGAAGTCGCCGAGTTAAATATCAAAAAAGTTTGGTTTCAACCTGGCGCAGAAAGTGAAGCTATTCGCCAGCGTGCCAAAGAATTAAATCTTGAGGCCATGGCTGATGGTAGTTGTATTATGGTCGTTCGTCGGAACTTAGGCTTCTAAATAAAAAAGAAGAGGGAAACTACCTCTTCTTAGTATTTTATTAACCTCTTCTCTAGTTTTTTGTTGTGTTGTCCTTTTTATTATCTTCTTGGCCGATTA
>CAZRDN010000058.1:0-1221 GCA_964598875.1 uncultured Gammaproteobacteria bacterium | reverse complement strand
ACATAGAGGCCAATTCCCACTACCGAAAGCCATAGTAATACTATAAAAGCGAGACCTATTTTTAACATATAAATCATCAGGTCTGTTTTGTCAGGTAATTCTGGGCTGGCACCAGTAGCAAGTAGAGCAAGCCCCATCACAAAAAATCCAGCTCCCATTATGAATGCGACAAAACCAATTTGCTGCATTTTAGACATTTCATTTCTCCTAGTTTATTGATTGATATTTGTTAATTTGCAATTTTTACGAACCACTTAATATAGCGCAAGTTAGTGCTTTTGTCAAGAGGTAATATAAAAACAGAGCTCTCGGGTTGAGAGCTCTTTTTGTCCGTGCGTGGGAGTGGTGATAGTCGTTGTATGATTTTATAGAGGGCAGGATAAGCGCGGACTTTTTGGAATGTTTAGAGAATCGTTTCCGGCGTGTCCTTAGGGACAGGCCTTTTGGCTATGATCAGGCTTTTGTAAACAACCTCTTTCTTTTCTACTGTCGGCTGTTTAGTAACAACCGGTGTTTTAGCTTTAGGCTGGCCATTAAGCATTTCGGAAAAATCCTTTTTAAGATTATCTAAGCAGTCACGCCAAGCGGATTTGATGGAGCCGCGATCTATGGCTAAATAAGAGAACAGGGCAATGCCAACAGCAAAACAGATTACTACGAAATAGACCGAACCGGGAAGATTATTGGCATTGTTAGCCATGAAGATTATGTGTTCTGGCTGGTTGGAGCCGCTTAAGTTCAGGAAAGGGAAGGTGGGCAGCGACCATTTAAAAACGAGGGCGCCGATGAGCGCAAAGAAGGGCAGAAAAGCCAGAGCAAAAGCCAGCTTCATGGGCCAGGAAATCTTATGGATATTCCTAGGAGCCGATGGTTTTTTTGTCATTTGAGTCTCCTTTTGTTTGATTTTTGTTTGGTTGATTATTTGATTTTTAAGTATGCACAAAAACACCAAGGCCGATACTCAGAGCCTTGCCTTGAATTATGTTATTAGGTTTCAGTTTCTAGCTTAGATGCGCGAGTTTATTCGCGTGCCCAACGTCAGAAACCGAAACCCGAGTATCCGCTTGTTAAAGTATTTTGATATGATAGCTAATATGAGGAATTTGTCAAGCTTAATTGCCAATGAAACCAAGTTTAAGACAAGAAAATAAACTATGGCGCCAGGGGTATGGCCTAATTGCTGGAGTGGATGAGGTCGGCCGCGGTGCTTGGGCTGGGCCA
>CAZRDN010000057.1:3359-4603 GCA_964598875.1 uncultured Gammaproteobacteria bacterium | reverse complement strand
AGCCACTTGACCGCGGCCAGAGCGGAGAAGAAAGCCGCCACGAAACCAACTATTAATATCCCCCACTCTGCGCTACTGAAAGCCCAGCCTGATTTAAGCAGATCCAGCCCGGTGGCTGCGGCCATGGTAGGGATAGCCAGTAAAAAGGAAAATTCCACTATCGCCTGCCGGCTAATACCTAAAGCCAGGCCGCCTAAGATAGTAGCCGCCGCGCGTGATACACCTGGAATGACTGCCACAGCCTGAGCTAAGCCTATTAAAAAAGACTGGCGGTAGCTGATGGCGGAGACATCGGCCGCGGCTAAGGCGGGCTCTTTATGTATTTTTTCAAAAATAATTATGGCCAGGCCACCCAGTCCCAAAGCCCACAGCACCACTGAGGTGGAGCCTAATAAATAAGTTTTAATAATCGGGTACAAAGCCAGACCAATAACAGCCGTAGGTACAAAGGCCAAGGCCACTCTTTTAAAAACTTCACCATTGAGCAATAACCTGCGCCAGTACAAGGCCAGCACAGCTAAAATAGCCCCGAGCTGAATGAAGATGGTAAAGCTTTTCCAAAAATCGGTCGGCGGCAGCGCCAGTACGCGCTCAGCTAAGATCAAATGCCCCGTGGAAGAGATAGGCAGGAATTCAGTGATGCCTTCCACTACGCCTAAAATTATAGCCTGAAGAAGATCCATTATTTTTTACAACAAAAACAAGGACAATTTATACCTTCAGCTACTTCAGCTAAAACAGATTCGCCTTTGGGACAATCATTTTCATACTCACTGGCACTCCTGACACTGCCGCCAGCTAAAAAGCATTGCTCACTCGTTAGTACTTTATTACCTATATTCTTATTCACTTTGGCGTAGACAAAGCCAGTGACCAGCGTGGCTAAAAGCAGCAAGCTGAAAACAATGACCATACCAAATATCACCGAGCTTCCTAAAATAGCATCTTTCAATTTCATGAGCTTATTATAACTTTAATTTAGTCTGGCCCCAAGCCTTGACTGATGGGGTGAAAAAATATAGGGTAAGGGCACAAAAATAAACACAATTCATTAACAAAAGGAATAAATAATGAAAGAGCTAAACACCAAACCAGCAATCAATCGCTGGCTAGACTACTTGTTAGAAGGTTATGATCTTCTACGCACAATAACTCGAGCTGCTACACCGGAAACAGTTCTCTTAACCTGCTTTATGATAGGCATGTTCATTTCTACCCTGATAGATATGCACTTCCACAATTGG
>CAZRDN010000057.1:0-3349 GCA_964598875.1 uncultured Gammaproteobacteria bacterium | reverse complement strand
CCAGAGAGATCTACATTTAACGACCGAGTTCTTCCTGGCCACAGTATTTGCCAGTCTCATTATGCTGCTGGTTTTCAGCTTTCGGGAGGATAAAAAACAATTTCTATCGGCCTTGGGCAAGCCTATTCGCGCTGGTATAGGGATGGGGGTGGGCTTGTGTGCTTGGCCAAATATACTAGCAACTATTAGTCTGATGTTAGTTTACGCCACTATAGTTGGGGTGATCATTTTTATCGTTTTCTCAATAAGACGCGCTGACGATTCAGCAACACTACCGGAGGAAAAATCATGAAAAACTTCATATCCCTAACCGTCGCCACTTGGTTTGGCGTAGGCTTAGTTGCGCCGTTTGCCCGAAGCTTTTGGGGTAGCCTATTTGCTTTACCACTCTGCTGGTTCTTGGTACATCGTGCTAAACTTATCCATGAACAAGCTCCATTTGATCCCAATGTCTGGTTTATTTACCTGTTTTGGACAGCTATTATCTTCGTCATTGGTATACTATCAATACCACGCGCCAAAATACGACTGAAAAAAGACTGGCAAGGCAAAACCAGAATATTCTATAAAAATGAAATTGTGATTGATAAAGTAGTTGGTCTGTTAATAACTTGCCTGCCCTTAACTGTTATACAGTTTACTAGCTGGTGGTTAACTCTTGCCTTAGCTCTTATTTTTTTCCTACTGTTAGATAAAATCAAGCTGTGGCCAGCACGCATTTTTTACCAATCATATGACCCATTTGATGTGATGCTAACTAGTATCATAAGTGGGCTCTATGCAGCCGTCTGTCTAGTATTGACTCTAAAATATATATTTTAAAACAATTCCAAAAGTCGCCCTTAATAATACGGGCGGCTTTTATATTACATATACTGCAATAGGGACTCGTACTTTATAAAACCAAACCAGCGGTAAGCCAGCTGCAACCAATAAGCAAAATTATCCGTTAACAATAAAATTCCCAAACCAACCAGCAGCAGCCCGCCGATAATAGATATGACTTTTAATAACTTATTAAAGCGATGCAACCAATGGGTGGCGCTGCCTACTCCCCAAGCTAACATTAAAAACGGTATGGCCAGCCCGAGCGAAAAGATGAGCAGTAAGAAAGCGCCCCGGCCAGCCGTGGCTGTTTGCGAGGCTAGTAAGAGGACCGAGCCTAAAATAGGTCCGATACACGGCGTCCAGCCAAAAGCGAAAGTGGCGCCAAACAGGAAGGACGAGGTTTTGTGACCTGGGCGCAAAACTCGTTCTATATGAAGCTTGTACTCACCTAAGAATTGCGGCAGCCTGACCAACCCTAGTAAATAAAGTCCAAAAAAAATAATGATGATACCGCCAAGACGCGCCAGTAACAGACGGTACGGCGCCAACAGGCTGCCCACCGAACCAAACACGCTCCCTAAAATAATAAAAACCAAACTAAATCCCAGTACATACCAAAGACCGTTGATAAATACTTTACGGCGTAAGCTGCCGGCGCCTTGGTGCTGTAATTCGTGTAGGGATACGCCACTGATAAAAGCCAGGTACCCGGGCACCAGCGGCAAGGTACAAGGCGCTAAAAATGTAAGCAGACCAGCAACCAAGGCTGGCAAGATAAGCGTGGGCACACTTAAACCAAAATCCATAACGATTTAATTATACCTTATTTCTTTACATAGTTACTTTTCTAGAAAAGTAACACAAAAGTCGCCACACCGGTCTACGGCTCTACAATTCTCGTCGCAATCACTAATCCTGCCTATGCACAAACAACCATATACACGGCAGGATTGGGCGCTCGTGCGCCTTCCGGTCTGTAACGAGCCTACGACAGGGTGGCAAAATTCAGGAGCCTGAGTGAGGCCACAGAATTGTGCGTGTACCCGGCTGTTCGGCATAGTAAATTCGTTTGGCCTCACCAGGCGCACCCTCTGAAGCGTGCCAGGGATGGGAGTGCAGAGGGGTCGAGCGGTGAAAAGTGAGCCAACTGCTTGGCTCACGAGCCGCGAGACGGGCGAAGCGATGCCGTGGCCGCTGAACCCAGGAACAGGGCGGGCATCGCAACTCTGAGCCCCTACCCTTTGCAAAAATGTATTATTGACTCGGCAAAATAACTGTTTCTGGCTCGATAGCAGCGGGCGGTGCATCAACGACCGCTGGTTCAATAGTGGCACTACCAGCTGAGCCTGAACTTACACCAGCGCTCGGCGGTGTAGCTGGCATGATTCTAATCGGACCATCAACATTAGTTGACTGGAGGAATTCCTTGACCATCGGCACTACTATGCTGCGAGGCATGAACACATATTGATCTGTTTCACTTTGCACTGGGAAGATAAGCGCGGGCAACAATAATTCCTGATTGTCATTATTTTGATAATGCCAATACCTCATGTAGCCGCGACTGGGTGTGCCTAAGGTGAAATTAATTTGCTCTGGCTGAATACCATCCAGCTCCGGATAAGCCAAAGGCATAGGATAGCCCTGCATGCCGGAGGTGGCATATTTCACTAGAGTGGCAAAATCGGTTTCCGCTTCGTAAGAAGACGATTGGTACTGCTGGCTCATCAAATTCCATAAGCCGGACACACGGTCATAGCGTACATTGATATTCACACCTAAGCCCATGGCGCTGCCACCATACTCATAAACCGCTGTCTCATTTATCCGCAAAGGATAAATTACTTGGACCACATCGGGTACGTAAGCCATTGATTTATCTTCAGCTTGTTCATAATACATACGCCAATCATTCTGCACATAAGGCTCACCATAATCAGCCGTGCTAATGCCATGAAGATTCAGCCAATCATTGGCCATGGCAATAAGCTCGCTGTCTGCTGGGATATCGCCAGGCTTCATTTGCAAATTACGATAGCAAGCCTCGTCACGGCAATCATTGAACGGCTGCGGCCAACGGCGCCAATTCTCAAAGATATTCACCATACCTTCCAAGAAATCAACGCTGATAACATAACCGAATTCCTTTTCCTCGGTTAAAGTGATCTGCGACAAGTTGGCGCCAGTAAAACTATCTAGCTTCAAATTACCCACATCAAAGGTTTTAAAGAAACCAGTGCCAATACCAGTGCCCACATTTTTAACTCGCTTTAACACATCAACTTGGGCAGGCAAGTCGCCTAAGGTTTCGCCAGTATAAGTGTAATTATAAGAAGGATAAGGATAGATCATGGCACGATCAGCCACCGCGCCGCCGCCATAGCCAGCGGGTGCTGGTGAAGCGCTGACTGCCGTATTGTCTGATTCAGCTACTGCCTGAGGCGCAGCCATTTTTGAACCGCCGCCGCCCAAACCAGCAGCGGGCGCACCTTCGTTAGTCGCTAGTAATGTGCCAAAGGCA
>CAZRDN010000056.1:0-4618 GCA_964598875.1 uncultured Gammaproteobacteria bacterium | reverse complement strand
TAGTGGCCTATGCTAAGCAGTTGGAATTGAAAATAGAGGGTAATGATGGTTTTTCAGCTTGCCTGGATTCGCGCGCCAAGACGGATGTGGTCAGGGCAGATATGCGTGAGGGTGACGAAAGGAGAATTGGTGGCACGCCTACCTTTTTCTTGAATGGGGAACAAGTAAATGATTGGTCACAGTTGAAAAGTTTAATTCAGGCTAAGTTGATAGGGGGTTAGAGATTATTTTTTGCAGCCAAACAGCCCAGGTTAATTTATTAGCTTGGGCTGTTTTGGTATCATAAGGTTATGGACTTAGTTGGTTTTTTACATGTTTATGAGCCGAGCGCAGTTATTTTTGAGGCCGGATCAATTAGCATACATTGGTATGGCTTATTATTGGCTTTAGGTATTGGCATTGGTTATTTGGTAACTAGAGTCATTTGGTTGCGTTCAGGTAAGCTGGGGCAGGAGCTGGATGAGCTATTGTTTTGGTTGGTGTTAGCTGGCTTGATCGGTGCGCGAGTGGTAGATGTGTTTTTTTATGAATGGTGGTATTTTCACGACCATTTGTGGGAAGTTTTATATATTTGGCAGGGCGGTTTAGCCTGGCATGGTGGTTTGTTAGCTGGGGGGTTGGTGATGTGGCGTTGGGCACGACAGAAAGGTTATTCATTCTTTAAACTACTAGATGTTTTTGCTCCAGGCCTTGCCTTAGGACAAGCTATCGGTAGATGGGGAAATTATTTTAATCAAGAATTATTTGGCTCACCCTCAAATCTTCCTTGGAGTATCTCTATTTCCATAGCAAATCGCCCAGCTGGCCTTGTATCTTATACTCATTTTCATCCCACATTTTTGTATGAATCTTTGGCGCTTTGTTTGCTGGCTTATGTTTTGTGGCATATTTCTAAAAAGGTGTGGCCAGACGGCAGGTTATTTTCCCTATATTTAATTTGTACCGGCTTAATCAGGTTACTATTGGAGTTTGTGAGAGTAGACACACAAAATACCTTTTTAAACTTAAGGGCTGGGCTATGGCTGGCCTTAGTGGTTTTTTGTCTAGGAGTGTATCTCTGGGTCAAATCCAGGCAGAATAAATTGTCTAGTTGATAGGTAGTATAAACAAAACCACCCCAGTAACTTAAGGGTGGTTAATATTTTACTGGCGGACCCGACCGGATTCGAACCGGCGATCTTCTCCGTGACAGGGAGACGTGTTAACCGGGCTACACCACGGGTCCTCGCCAATGAAAGCCCAAGGCTAAACATAAAGTTTAGCGTAAATAATATAGCATAAGGCCCGCCAGCCTTCAAGGGAGGTGGGTAAATGTGATTTTTTCTTGACTTTTAGTGGTTTTTACGCTATAATTATCATATTAGTGTTCAAAAATGAACACATAATAAAATAAAAACAAAAGTTCATGCCACCATTCAAAACTGTGTCGGCGCGTAGAGCCGCTTATCACCGATGTGCTTGTTCTTGGCGGACCAAGCGCGATAGCACCGCTTTATACCGCCTACAGGTAAGTTTAAGGCGCGCCTGGGCAAAATTATTCTATTTGGATGAGGTAGGGCGGTACCATCGATATCAACCATAAAGCGGCTTATTTCATAGGTGGTTTATAGTTAGCACCCTAAGACAGCGAGCATGGGTGCTTTTTGGTAATAAAGGCACTACAATGAAACTATGGCGACCTTAGCTGAGAATAGAAGAGCGAGGCATGATTACTCGATTTTAGAGAAGTTTGAGGCTGGCTTAGTTTTGTCTGGCCCCGAAGTTAAGTCTATTAAGACTGGGCGGGCAAGTTTACAAGGTTCTTATGTTGTACCTAAGGGTTACGAGCTCTGGTTGGTGGGTATGCAGGTAGCGCCATACCCTCCAGCCAAAAGGGAACAGGAACATTATAATCCAGAGCAAGACCGTAAGCTGTTATTAAGCGAGTCTGAGCTTAAATATTTATCAGGTAAGCTTAGGGAGCAAGGCTTGACAGTAGTCCCGCTTTCTTTGTATACTTCGCACAGGTTTATTAAAATTGAATTGGGATTAGCCAAGGGTAAAACGCGTTATGATAAACGAGTGAGCTTGAGGCGTCGTGAAACTGACAGGGAAATACGACGTTCGTTAAAAAGATAGTTTAGACAACCCCCATTACCATTGAGCCACTAGCTAGACTATTGGCTGGTGATGGGGGGTGTTTACACTTCGATAGTTCGTGAGTGTGTTTGTTAGCAAGCCGGAGTTGGCCAACCTCCGTCAACAAAAGACCATCTCTACAAATGCCAAATCATTTGTAGCCAAAGTTCGTGCGAGCTTTGCTCAATTGAACTTTGCGCCAGCCTTCGCTTAAAGCTTAGGCCGTTTCCATAAGTCATGTCTGATAGCCTATGGAAGCGTTATTTATCAGGCTCGGTTAAATTCACGTCTCGGAATTTAATTTAAAATTTAGAGGCAGCCGGTATTGCGGTTTTGTACCGCTTAACGCAATTGCCGGACAAAGAGAGCGGTACTGAGCTTGGATCTGGCGACATATGATCGAACTAGACACGGGTGCAAACCCCGTCACCTCCACCAAAATCTGTTTTTGTTAAGCAGATTAACCAAGCCAAGATTTATATCTAGGCAGTCTAAAAAGTTTTAGTAGATAAATTGCGCGAACAAACTCGTTATCGAATAAATCATTTCATTCGTCTTCCCGAAGTTCAACTAATTGATGAGCAGGGTAAGCCGCGTGGTGTGGTGCCAACCTGGCAGGCGCTGAAGATGGCCCAAGAGGCGGGACTTGATTTAGTTGAAGTTAATCCGTCTGCCCGTCCACCAATTGCCAAGATTCTTGATTTTGGTCAATTTCAATACAAGCAGCAAAAATTACAGCGGGCACAAAAAACAAAAGCCAAGAGAGTTGAAATTAAAGGTATACGGATTTCTTTCAAGATTGGTGAGCATGATAAGGCTGTACGTTTAAAGCAAGCAGCCAAGTTTTTAGGTGAAGGGGATAAAGTAAGGGTGGAAATGGTCTTGCGCGGCCGCGAACGAGCCCGTATGGATATGGCCCAAGTTAGCTTGGCTAGGTTCATTGAAGATTTAGGTGACAATGTAGTGGTGGAAATGCCAGTGTCCCGCCAGGGCGGCAGACTGTCAATGCAAATAGGGTTAAAAAAAGGTGCTAAGAGTGTTAATTCGGATGTAGGGGTGGCGACTGGTGATGATAGTACCAGTGGCGACTCAGATAATCTGAGCTAATAGATAATTAATATTATGAAAATTAAGACACATAAAGCCACAGCTAAGAGATTTAGGGTTACAGCCAAGGGTAAGCTGATGAAGCGAACCGCCGGGCAGGACCATTTTAATGCGCGCGAGAGCGGTGTTGTTACTAGGCGTAAGCGCCGTGATGTTGCTATTGCCAAGGTTAATGTTAAGGCAATTCACAAATTGGTGCCGAGTTTCAAGAAGAACTAATATTTTTTAGTAAATTTGATTTTATAAATTTATGCCAAGAGTCAAAAGAGGCGTGATGCATTTAAAGCGCCGCCGCAATTTGTTAAAGAGAACAAAAGGTTACCGATGGGGCCGGAAGAGTAAGATCACCCAAGCCAAGCCAGCTGCTCGTAAGGCAGGGGTGTATGCTTTTGCCCATCGTCGGCGTCGTAAAGGTGATTTTAGAAAGCTGTGGCAAATACAGATTAATGCCGCTGTGCGTGAACATGGTATTTCCTACAGTAAATTCATTGACCTATTAAAGAAGAATAAGATTGAGTTGGATAGAAAGATTTTAGCACAGCTAGCCCGTGAATATCCTGCAGTCTTTGCAAAAATTGTGGAAGCAGTAAAAAAGTAATTATTTCGCAAATCACCCCCACTTTTGTGGGGGTGATTTTGCTTTTACCTTGACACTAGATATAGCAAGAAGTAAGGTGGGGGCAATCCGTCAAAATATGCGGATAAATATAAAACACAGCCGGCCTCAAAGTAGGTGGGCGAAATACATTAACAAATTAAAAGGAGTTACTAAAATGGTACAGAGAGATTTTCGCACTGATTTAAGTGTGGGCAGAATTATAAAGGATTTAAATAAAGAAGAAACTATGCAATATGCAGTTTCTTTAATACACATGTTGGGTGATTTATCAATCGGCTTAGGTAATACTGGAAGCTATGCAGATTATGAAGAATCTGTAATTCAGAGAATTATTGTTCTAATGACATTTGCAGATATGGAAACACCTTATTATGGGCCAGCCACTCCGTATCTCCAAGGGAAACGGGGGCAAATTCATTTAGAAGAAAGGAAAGTACAGGAAAAAGCTGCACAAGTTTTAGCAAGCTTACTTGGTAAGGTTAATAAGCGCTATGGTGATTATAATTATGATGAAGGGTCAGTCCCTATTCTTGAGATGCCGCTAAGTCTTATAAATCAGCTAATTAGATTTTACTCAATCAAGGATAATATACCTACAAAAAACCCCGCTCGTAAGTCAATTAGTGCATTTTTGGAGTTAGTTTACAGGAGCTCGGTAGTTAAAGAAAAGGATTCTGATAGACTAAGGCCATTTAGTGCAATTTATAAGTCAGACCCATCAATATTCTCGAATCGGTTTAATCCCAATGCTTTGCTGTGCTTTGACGTAGTCTT